>NZ_JBFREA010000004.1:0-245467 GCF_052114065.1 Specibacter sp. RAF43
GAGATCCCGGAGAACGTGTACGCCGGGCTGAAGGCGTCGCCCGTCACCGATGTGCACATCTTTGGCCGCCGCGGCCCCGCCCAGGTGAAGTTCACGCCGCTGGAATTGCGGGAGCTGTCCCATTCACGCGACGTGGACATCGTGCTCTAYGASGASGACTTCGACTTTGACGAGGCCTCCGATGCCGCSATCAAGACCAACAACCAGGTCAAGACCATGGTCAACACGCTGACCAACTGGCTGGCCGAGGAGCACGATCCGACGCGGGTCCCGGCGTCCCGSCGCCTGCACCTGCACTTCCTGCACAMSCCGGTGGAAATCCTGGGCSAAAACGGGAAGGTCAGCGCCATCACCTTTGAGCGCAMYGAGCTGGACGGCACCGGCAACGCCCGCGGCACSGGCGAGCTGCTCACCTACCCGGTGCAGGCCGTCTACCGGACCGTGGGGTACTTTGGCTCGGCCCTGCCGGACGTGGAGTTTGACGCCCGGCGCGGCGTGATCCCCAACGAGGCCGGTCGGGTGCTGGACGGGGACGGCGCTCCCGTCCCCGGGCTGTACGCGACGGGCTGGATTAAGCGCGGCCCCGTCGGCCTGATCGGCAGCACCAAGGGCGACGCCCTGGAAACCATCGGCTGCCTGCTCGAGGACCGGATGAGCCTGCCCGTGGCGGWGCACCCTGGCGAAAACGAGATCGTTCAGCTGCTGGAATCGCGCGGCGTGATCTACACCACGTGGGAGGGCTGGAACAAGCTGGACGCCCATGAGCGCCACCTGGGTGCCACCTACGTGCCCGAGCCGGGCCTGGAGGTCGTGCGCGAACGCGTCAAGGTCGTCGACCGCGAACAAATGGTCAACATCTCCACCAAATAGGCCCGCCCCACCGGTGCCGGGACCACGCGGCAACAGGAAGCAGGCGCACGTGCCCCATTTCGACCTCGTCATCATCGGCACCGGGTCCGGCAATTCGATCCCCGGCCCCGAGTTTGGGCACTGGAGCATTGCCATCGTCGAGGACGGCCTCTTTGGCGGGACCTGCCTGAACGTCGGCTGCATCCCGACCAAGATGTTCGTGCACCCCGCCGAGCTCGCCGCGGCATCCCGGCACGGGCGCCCGCTCGGCGTCGAGCTGACCCTGGACGCCGTCGACTGGGCCGGGATTCGCGAGCGCATCTTCGGGCGCCTCGACGCCATCGAGGCCGCCGGGCGGGCCTACCGGGAGGGGCCCGAATGTCCCAACGTGACCGTGTTTGCCGGGCGGGGCGCCTTCACCGGGCCCAAGACGCTGCGCATTGCCAAGCACGACGGCGGGACCGTCCAGATCACCGGCGAGAAGTTTGTGCTGGCCGCCGGGTCGTGGGCAGTGGTTCCCGAGATCCCCGGGCTGGCCGACGGCGGCGTGCCGTTCCACACCTCGGACACCATCATGCGCCTGGAGGCGCTGCCGGAGCGCCTTGCCATCCTCGGCGGCGGGTACATCGCCGCGGAGTTCGCCCACGTGTTCTCCGCCTTCGGGGTGGACGTCACCCAGATTGCCCGCGGGCCGCGGCTGCTGCGCGCCCAGGACACGGACATCTCCGAACAGTTCACGAAGGAGGCATCCGCCCGGTACCGGGTCCTGCTGGAGACAACCGTGCGATCCGTGTCCCGGTCCGGCGCGGGGGTCCTCCTGGACGTGGCGACCCGTGAGGGGCCGCAGCGCATCGAAGCGGACGTGCTGCTGGTCGCCGCCGGGCGCCGGCCCAACGGCGAGCACCTGGATGCTGCGGCGGCGGGGATTGAGTTGGACGGCCGTGGCCGCGTGATCGTGGACGACTTCCAGCAGACCACCGCCGAGGGCATCTACGCCCTGGGGGACGTGTCCTCGCAGCACCAGCTCAAGCATGTGGCCAACCATGAGGCGCGTGTGGTCAAGCACAATCTGGCCCATCCCGGCACCCCGATCCGGGCGGACCACCGTTTCGTCCCGGCTGCGGTCTTCGCCGATCCGCAGATCGCGTCCGTGGGGATCACCGAACGGTATGCCCGCAAACACAACATTCCCTATCTGGTCGCCACCCAGGCCTATGCGGACATTGCCGCCGGCTGGGCCCGGGAGGACACGGGGCACTTTTTGAAGGTGCTGGCCGACCCGGCAACCGGACAGTTGCTGGGCGCCCACGCGATCGGACCCGAGGCGGCCACGGTCATCCAGCCGCTGATCCAGGCCATGTCCTTCGGACAGTCCGCCCATGAGGTGGCCCGCGGCCAGTACTGGATCCACCCGGCCCTCTCGGAGTTGGTGGAGAACGCGCTGCTCGGGCTGGGCGCGCCGCAGGACTGAGGTGGCTGCCGTGCCGGGGGCGCCAAGGGACGGGATTTGCATCTCACATAGTGAGAAGGGCTCGGTGTAACAAGATTTTTCTGCTAGTGCTTCGGTAAAGTCGTGGGGTTGAAAAAAACCGAAGATTAAGCGATTTCCATGAACTTGTTCCGAACTAAATCCATTGAGCACTCCATCTCCGACGCCGATGAGCCCGGCCGCACCCTGAAACGGACCCTGAGCACCTGGGACCTGATGATCATGGGCATTGCCGTGGCGGTCGGCGCCGGCATCTTTTCGGTTGGGGCCAAGGCGGCCGCAAGCTACGCCGGCCCGGCCGTCACCGTCTCCTTCGTGCTGGCCGCCGTCACCTGTGCGCTGGCCGTGATGTGCTACGCGGAATTCGCCACCGCGATCCCCGTCACCGGCAGCGCCTACGTATTCACCTACGCAACCATGGGCGAGCTCATGGCCTGGGTCATCGGTTGGAACCTCATCCTGGAACTCCTCATGGCCGCCTCGGTGATCGCCAAGTACTGGGGCGTCTACCTCAGCGACTTCCTTCAGGTGATGCACCTCGACATTCCCGCCAGTGTCTCCCTGTTCGGGCTGCCCGTGTATTGGGGGCCGCTGGTCGTGGTGGCCGCGTTCACCGTGATACTGGTCCTGGGCACCAAGCTCTCCGCCCGCATCAACAACGTGTTCACCATGATCAAGATCGGCATTGTGCTGTTCGTGATCGTGGTCGGGTTCTTCTATGTAAAGTCGGCCAACTTCGCCCCGTTCGTGCCGGCCTCCCAACCTGCCCCGGCCACCGACGCCTCCTGGGCCACGCAGCCGTTCCTGTCCTTCCTCACCGGCGCCACCCCGGCCATGTACGGTTTCACCGGCATCATTTCCGGCGCCGCCCTTGTCTTCTTCGCCTTCATCGGCTTCGACGTCGTCGCCACCAGCGCCGAAGAGGTGAAGAACCCGGCCAAGACCCTGCCGCGGGGCATCTTCGCCGGCCTGGCCGTAGTCACCGTCTTGTACATTCTGGTCACCCTGGTGGTCACCGGCATGGTGTCCTACAAGGACCTGGCCGCGGAGGCGGAGCCGTCGCTGGCCACGGCCTTCCACCTGGTCGGGGCGGACTGGGCCGTCGTGATCATCTCGCTCGGCTCGCTCATCGGCCTGACCACCGTCATCATGGTGCTGCTCATGGGCCTGGCCCGGGTCAGCATGGCCATGAGCCGCGACGGGATGCTGCCCCGGGCGCTCAGCCGCACCTCGGCGAAGCGGGGCACGCCCGCCCGCACGCAGATCCTGTGCGGCGGCGTCGTCGCCCTGCTGGCCGGGTTCACGCCCGTGGAACTCCTGAGCGAGATGATCAACATCGGCACGCTGAGCGCCTTCGTCATGGTCAGCATCGGCATCCTGGTGTTGCGCCGCAAGCGCCCGGACCTCAAGCCGTCGTTCAGGGTTCCGTTCGGCCCGGTGATCCCCGTCGTCTCGGCCCTGCTGTGCATCTACTTGATGTTCAACCTGGCCACCGTGACGTGGGTGTTCTTCGCCTGCTGGGTGGGGCTCGGGCTGATCATCTACTTCTCCTACGGACACTGGAATTCGCGCCTGGGCCGCAAGCAAGCGAGCGCTCTTGCGGAAAAGGTGCCGGTCGGGTTGAGCCGCTAGCGGCCAAACCGGCATCGCCGGGGCGCCGTTGTGGAAATCCGCTGGGGAATGAGCAACAGTGGATGTCTGCAACGGCGCCCTTTGCATGGTGAGGAGGTCAACATGCGCACGACCGTGACGGATATCGCGGACCTGGCCCCGGAGGCCGTCCTGCTGGCCGGGGCGGGCCGGGCCATCTTGCTGCAGCTGGCCAACCCCGCCGTGGGGCACGCCGTGGCCCGGCACTCCGGCTTTGCCGCGGACCCCCTGCCCCGGCTGCACCGGACGCTCAGCTACGCCTATGCGCTCACCAACGGCACCCCGGCCCAGCAGCGCCTGGTGAAAAGCCGTGTACAGCGGGCGCACCTGCCCGTCGAATCCGCCGGCTCCGTGCCCCCATATTCCGCCGCCGACCCGCAACTCCAGTTGTGGGTCGCCGCCACCCTGTACGAGACCACCATGCGCGTGCACGACGCCGTGTTCCCGGCCCTGCCCCCGGACGTTGCCGAGACGGTGTACCGCCAACATGCCGTGCTGGGCACCGCCCTGGGCATRCCCGCCGATCTGTGGCCCGCCAGCCGCCGCGACTTCGCCGCATATTGGGAGCGGCAGGTGGCGGCGCTGTCGGTTGACCCCACGATCCGCGGCGTGGCCCGGGAGTTGCTGGCCGCCCGGCAGGCGCCGCCCTGGATCAGGACACTCATGCCGCTGGCCCGCTTCATCACGGCGGGGCTGCTCCCCGCCGGCGTGCGGGAACAATACGGCCTCTCCTGGTCGCCCCGGAAGGAGAAGCTGCTCGCGGCAACCTTCCGGATGGCGGCGCTCCTGGTCCGGGTGACCCCGACGCGCATTCGCCACGCCCCCATGCGGCACTACATGAAGCGTCTGCGCTGACTTTCCCCATGTGCGGCATGCGCCGACTTCCCCATGCCGCAGGCGCCGGCCCTACGGCGCCGCGTACCGGATCACCCAGTCCACGAGCGGACGCAACTGTTCCCACCGGGCGGAAATCTCCTGCTGCGCCCCGGCCGTGGCCAGCCAGTCCGGCCGGCCCAGCACGACGGAGCCGCTGAGCGTCTTGTGCTTGAGCAGCTCCGCCCGGGGATGATCCTTCGCAAAGCCGCGCGGCACCGTCTTGAGCAACTCCCCGTCGACTGAGAAACCGGCCTCCGCCAAGGCGCGGACGATGGTGGCCAGCCCGGCCCCGCTGGTGGGCGCATCCACGGCCATGCGGAACCGGGCCAGCTGCGCGGGGGAGTGGGAGTGGTAGCCGCCGCCCACGAGCAGGCCGTCGGCGCTAACCTGAACGTAGAAGCCAACACCCTCGTAGTTGGACACAAAGGCGCCCTGGGCGGTCTTGTACGGGGACTTGTCCGGTGAAAACCGCACATCCCGGTACGGCCGGAAGATCTTGGCCGGGCCAAAGACCGGGGCCAGTTCCGCCAGGAGGCTTTCCAGCGGCAGCTTCACGACGGCGTCGTACTGATCCTTGTGGGCCAACCACCAGTCTCGGTTGTTGTTGTCCTCAAGTTCGGCATAAAACTCGATCGCTGCTGTTGGAATGCCGGCAAATGTCCTCATACTTTGGATAGTACGGAAACCGGGTGGGCAAGACCAGAGGGACCACCGACGCTGTGGACGGCGGCGGGCCGGGTGTGCCTGTGGAGGACGACTCGCCGAACAAGACTTTATTGGACTCAGTCCAAAAAGCATGAAAGGGTGGGGCACATGGTCGAACTACGGAATCCCGAGGACATGTTGCGGGCCGCTGCGCTGCGCGTGACCCGTCCGCGGGTTGCCGTGCTTGAGGCGGTCCGCGCCCATCCGCACGCTGACGCCGACACCGTCCTTGGGGCGGTTCGGACGCAGCTGGGCGCGGTGTCCCGGCAGGCCGTCTATGACGTGCTCGGGGCACTGACCGACGCCCATTTGGTGCACCGGATCGAGCCGGCGGGTTCGCCGGCCCGCTATGAGGCCCGCGTGGGCGACAACCACCATCACGCGATCTGCCGCTCGTGCGGGGACATCGCCGACGTCGACTGTGCCGTCGGCGCGGCGCCGTGCCTGCACGCCTCCGACAGCCACGGATTCACCATTGACGAGGCCGAGGTCATCTACTGGGGCACCTGCCCGAACTGCACCGACGCCAAGACCTAACACCCTGCAAAACCAAACAATCCCACTAGGAGCAAACAATAAACATGGCTAACGACAACACCTTGCCGCTGACCACCGTTGCCGGTGCGCCGGTTGCCAACAACCAAGACAGCCTGACCGCCGGCCCCCGCGGCCCCATGCTTCTGCAGGATGTTTGGTTCCTGGAAAAGATGGCCCACTTTGACCGCGAGGTCATCCCCGAGCGTCGCATGCACGCCAAGGGCTCGGGCGCGTTTGGCACGTTTACGGTCACCAACGACATCTCCCGCTACTCCAGCGCCAAGATCTTCTCCGARGTGGGCAAGCAGACGGAGATGTTCGCCCGCTTCTCCACCGTGGCCGGTGAGCGCGGCGCCGCCGACGCCGAACGTGACATCCGCGGCTTCGCCGTGAAGTTCTACACCGAGGAAGGCAACTGGGACCTGGTGGGCAACAACACCCCCGTGTTCTTCYTSCGCGACCCGCTGAAGTTCCCCGACCTGAACCACGCCGTCAAGCGCGACCCACGCACCAACCTGCGCAGCGCCGAGAACAACTGGGACTTCTGGACGAACCTGCCCGAGTCCCTGCACCAGGTCACGATCGTCATGTCCGACCGCGGCATCCCGGCGTCCTACCGCCACATGCACGGCTTCGGCTCACACACCTACAGCCTGATCAACGCCGAAGGCGAGCGTTTCTGGGTCAAGTTCCACCACGTCAACCAGCAGGGCATCAAGAACCTCACCGACGAGGAAGCCGGGGCCCTCGTGGGTGCCGACCGCGAATCGCACCAGCGCGACCTGTTCGACGCAATCGAGAACGGCGACTTCCCGAAGTGGAAGCTCATGGTCCAGATCATGCCCGAGGCCGACGCGGAGACCTACAAGTACCACCCGTTCGACCTGACCAAGGTCTGGTCCAAGAAGGACTACCCGCTGATCGAGGTGGGCGAATGGGAACTGAACCGCAACGCGGAGAACTACTTTGCCGACGTCGAGCAGGCCGCCTTCTCCCCGGCCCACGTGGTTCCCGGCATCAGCTTCTCCCCGGACCGCATGCTCCAGGGCCGCCTCTTCTCCTACGGCGACGCCCAGCGCTACCGCCTCGGCGTGAACCACCACCAGATCCCGGTGAACGCCCCGAAGAACCCCGTCAACTCCTACCACCGCGACGGTGCCATGCGCGTGGACGGGAACCAGGGCCGCACCCCCGGCATCGAGCCGAACTCCTACGGCCGCTGGGCCGAGCAGCCCGCCTACGCCGAGCCCGCCCACGCCGTTGGTGCGGTGGCCGACCGCTTCAACTACCGCCAGGACGATGCGAACTACTTCGAGCAGCCCGGCATCCTCTTCCGCGAAAAGATGACGCAGGAGCAGCGCCAGGTGCTCTTCGAGAACACCGCGCGCGCCATCGACGGGGCATCCCAGGCCACGATCGAGCGACACATCTACAACTGCACCCAGGCGGATCCCGCCTACGGTGAAGGTGTTCGCAAGGCGATCGAGGCCCTGCAGGCGTCCAAGGGCTAGGTTCCCATGACACTGCCCGGGACCGGCCCCCACGGCCGGTCCCGGGCAGTCTTGTCTCTCGCGGCCGACGCCGGCACGCCCGGTGTGGCAGACCCCGCCCCGCGAAGCAGACCCTGGCCCGCGAGGTAGTGGCTGGGCAACAGCGTTCTTGCGGCCAATGGTCTGTGTCGCGGCGCGGGGTCGTCTTCGCGAGCGGGGGCCCGTGTCGCGGCCGTCCCGCCGTGCCGGAGGGGCCTCAGGCCAGGAGGTGTTCGCGGCCAAACATGGCGGCGGCGGCGCGGGCGGAGGGCGTTCCGGCGTCGAGGTCGGCGCCGGCGGCCCGCAAGGCGGCCACCACGGCGTCCTCGCCCTTGAACAACGCCCCGGCGATGGGGGTTTGGTCCCGGTCATTGCGGATGTCGGGGTCGGCGCCACGCTTCAACAACATGCCGACCGTCTCGATCCGGCCGTTGTAGGCGGCGAGCATCACCAGCGTGTTGCCGCCGTCCCCCACCACGTTTGCGTCCAGTCCGTGGTCCAGGAATTCCGCCAGCTCCGCCGTGGCCCCGTCCCGGGCCAGGTCCATGGCCATCCGCACCAGTTGGGCGCGCTGATCATCGTTAAGAGTGGGTTCATTGCTCACGCCTCAAGCCTAGGCGATCGCGGCCCGCAGGTCCCGCCGTGGCCCGGACCCGCTCCCGGCCCACACTAGGATAAAGCCGTGCCCAGACTCCTTGCCGACATCACCCCGCTGCGGGAAAGCCCGGCATATCTGCGGCTGTGGGTGGGCAACGGGTTGTCCTCGATTGGCACGCAGCTGACCGTGGTGGCGGTCAGCCTGCAGGTGTACGACCTGACCGGCTCCACGCTGGCCGTGGGCATGCTGGGCCTGGTGGCCCTGATCCCGCTGGTGTTTTCCGGGCTGTACGGGGGCTCGATCGCCGATGCCCACGACCGCCGCACCGTGGCCCTGCTGTCCTCCACCGCCCTCTGGCTGGTGACGATCGCCATCGCGTTGCAGGCCTGGCTACAGCTGGAGGCCACCTGGATCCTGTACGCGCTGGTGGCCGTCCAGTCGGCGGCGGCCGGCGTGAACGGCTCAGCCCGCAGCGCGATCGTGCCCCGCCTGGTGCGCCTGGAGCTGCTGCCGGCCGCCAATGCCCTGAGCATGATCGTCATGGGCCTGGGAACCACCCTCGGCCCCTTGCTGGCCGGCATCCTGGTGGCCAACGTCGGGTACGGCTGGACGTATACGGTCGACGTGCTCACCTTCACGGCGTCGCTGTGGGCGCTGTTCAAGCTCCCGCCGCTGCCGCCCCTGCCCATCCACGGCGGAGACGGCACCATCCGGCGCGCCGGCCTCACATCGGTGCTGGAGGGGTTCCGGTTCCTTGGCAGCCGGCACAACGTGCGCATGACGTTCCTGGTGGACATGTGCGCCATGGTCTTTGCCCTGCCCCGCGCCCTCCTCCCGGCCATCGGTGCGGTCTGGCTGGGCGGCGGCGAGCAAACGGCGGGCCTCCTGCTGGCCGCCATTGCCGCCGGTTCCTTCCTGGCCGCGCTGTTGTCCGGTCCGCTGGGCCAGGTGCGCCGCCAGGGGCTGGCCGTCATTTGGTCCATCACGTTGTGGGGTGCGGCCATTGTGGCCCTGGGCGGCACCGTCCTGGCCGCCGGTCACCGGGACGACGCCGGGACCTCGCCCTGGCTTGTGGGTGCGGTGGCGGCGCTGGTCGTCGCGGGGGTGGCCGACTCCATCAGCTCCGTGTTCCGCTCCACCATTTTGCAGTCCGCCACCCCGGACCACCTCCGCGGACGGTTGCAGGGCATTTTCGTGGTGGTAGTGACCGGCGGACCCCGGCTGGGCGACGCCTTTGCCGGCACCGTGGGGCAGTGGCGCGGGGAGGGATGGGCGGCCGTCATCGGCGGTGCCCTCTGCATTGCGGCGGTCTGGGGGCTGGCCGCGTGGCAGCGCGGATTCGTGCGCTACGACGCCCGCCACCCGGAGCCTTGACCGGGAGCCCCGCCGGGAACATTGCCCCGGCCAAAATCGTTGACAACATAAGACGACTTAAGACAACAGGGACGGATGCAACGGGAGGACAATCGGTGCACAGGCATTTCAACGGGCTCAAGACCGCGGCCCTTTTCGGGGTGCTGTGGGCGGTACTGCTGGGCATCGGCGCGACCATCGCCGGCGGGACGGGCAGCTCCGCGCCGCTGTGGATCTTCGCGCTGATCGGCGTCGGCACCACGGCGTACGGCTACTGGAACAGTGACAAGATCGCCATCCGGTCCATGCAGGCCTACCCGGTCACGGAGGCCCAGGCGCCCGGGATCTACCGGATTGTCCGCGAGCTTTCCGTCAAGGCCAACCAGCCCATGCCGGCCATCTACCTCTCACCCACGCAGGCGCCCAACGCCTTCGCCACGGGCCGCAACCCGCAGAACGCGGCCGTGTGCTGCACCGAGGGCATCCTGGACCTGCTCGACGAGCGCGAACTGCGCGGCGTCCTGGGCCACGAACTCATGCACGTGTACAACCGCGACATCCTCTCCTCTTCGGTCGCCGCCGCGGTCGCCGGGGTCATCACCTCCGTGGCGCAGCTGATGCTGTTCTTCGGCGGGGGCGACCGCCGGAACGCCAACCCGATCGCCATGATCGCCATGGCGCTGCTGGCCCCGCTTGCGGCCTCCATGATCCAGCTGGCCATCAGCCGCACCCGCGAATACGACGCCGACGAAGACGGCGCCCGGCTCACCGACGATCCCCTGGCCCTGGCCTCCGCGCTACGCAAACTCGAACTCGGCGTCCAGCGCGCACCCCTGCCGGAGGACCAAAAACTGGTCAACACCAGCCACCTCATGATCGCCAACCCGTTCCGCAACGGCGGCGCCCGCAAGCTGTTCTCGACCCACCCGCCCATGGCCGATCGCATCGCCCGGCTGGAGAAGATGGCCGGCCGCCCGCTGCAATAAGCCCCTTCGTGAGGGCCCAACGCAGGTGAGGGCCCAACGCAGGGGACGGGCTAGGCGAAGGCGGCGAGGATCAGGGCGGCGTGTGTCAGCGACGCCCGGTCGGTGGTGGCGTGGACGGCCAGCCGGATCCGGTCCGGGCCGTGCAGGGTGGCCGTGAACCCGGCCAGGGCGAGGGCCGTGTGGGCCTCGGCGGCGTTGCCGTCGGGAAAACCGGCCACCACGATCCCGGCCCGCCGCGCAGGGTCCCGGGGCGAGCGGACGTGCACGCCGGCGTCGGCCAGGCGCTCAATCAGGAAAGCCGCGGAGTCCTCGACGCGGGCGGCAATCCGGGCAACTCCCGCCTCCTCAATGAGCTCCAGGGCCGTGGCGAAGGCGCCGGTGGCAAACGGGGACAGGTTGGAGACGTTGAACTTGAGGGCGTCCTGGCGGGGCGCGTGCTCGACGGCGTCGTAGCGTGTGGGGTTTACAACGCCGTTCCAGCCGCCCAGGGCGGGACGGATGCGCTCCAGCCCGGCCGCCGAGAACGCCATGGCACCGGCACCCCAGCCGCCGCGCACCCACTTTTGGCTGCCCGTCACCAGGGCGTCGGCCACGGACCAGTCGATGTCCGCCACGCCAAAACCCTGGATGCCATCCACCAGCAGCAACCGGTCCGGGCCCATGGCCTCGCGGATGCCGGCCAAATCGGCACGGTAGCCGGTGCGGAAGTCGACGGCGCTGACGGCAACCGCCGTCGTCTCCGGCCCCAGCGCCTCCCGCACCAGCTCCGCCGTGACATGCTGCCCGACCCCGCCCATGAGGCGCACGCGGGCGGCCCCGGCCTGCCCCGCACGCAGCCACGGGTAGACGTTGGCGGGAAATTCGCCCGCCCCGACCAAGACCTGGCCGCCGTCGAGTCCAAAGGCCAGCTGAAAGAGCCCGTAGGAGGCCGCCGGGATCAAGGCGACCCGGTCAAACGCAAATCYGCTCAGGCGGGAAAAGACCCGCCGGGCCCGCACATCCTCGGCGTGCAGGCGCTCGCTGGCCCCGACGCCGCCGCCCGCGGCCAGGGCCATCAAGGCCGAGGCCGTGGCCAGGACCCGGCCGGACGGCGGGCCGTAGCTGGCGAAGTTCAAATAACCGGGCTGCTCGCCAAACGCCGAAAGATAGTCCGGCGGAAGCACTGACGATGACTGCATGGCGGGGCGTCCTTTGCGTGGAGGGAGCGGCCGTCTGCCAGGTTCCGGCCACGCACCAAACGTTAGCGCACCCGCCGGGTTGCGCAAGCGCGGTACTGACCCGGCCGGCCGGTGGCCGGGATCGTTCCTTTCGCACCGGGCAGTAGGACAGAATGGAGGCATGCGACTGATTTTGATTCGGCACGGCCAGACGCCCAACAACATCCTGAACCTGCTGGACACCGCCGTCCCCGGGGCGGCCCTGACCCCGCTGGGCCACCGGCAGGCGGCCGCGGTGGCGGGCGATCTCCGGGACGAGGAAATCAACGCCCTCTACGTCTCCAACCTGACCCGCACGGCGCTCACCGCGGCGCCGCTGGCGGCGCAGCGACAACTGGCCCCCCGAGTGCGGGAGGGGCTGCGCGAGATCAGCGCCGGCGACCTCGAGCTCAGGGGAGACCGAGACTCCCTCAAGGCCTACCTGGGCACGGTGAGGTCCTGGCTGTCCGGCGACCTGGCCGTCCGCATGCCCGGCGCCGACACCGGCCACGACGTCCTGGCGCGCTTTGACGCGGTGGTGCGGGAGGCGGCGGAGGCGGCCGACGGCGGGGCGGTCGCCATGGTCAGCCACGGTGCCATGATCCGGTTCTGGGCCGGCTACCGCGCCACCAACCTGGACTGGACCGACGTCAAATACCATGAGCTCTCCAACACGGGCATCGTCTCGCTGGAAGGCACGCCCGGAAAAGTTTCCGGCCGCGGCGGCTGGAAGATCACCCAATGGCGCGGCACCCCGGCCGGCGGGTTGACCGGCACGGACTTTGACGGGCCGACGGCGGACCTCGCCGCGAGTGAAATCGTCACCGGCCATGACCAGGGGTAAGCCCGGGACCCCCCGCCCGGGAGGCGGGTCCGGCCAGGCGGGCGCGGCCACCGGTCCTGCGGGCGCGGGCCATGCCCCCCACTCTTCGGCACTTGCGGTGCAGGCGCCGTTCAGCACCGTGAACCTGTGGCGGCTGAAGAAGCTCAGCTGGGTGTGGCTGGCCACCGCCGCCGTGTGCATCACGTTGCTGGCGGTGGGCGCCCCGCTCAACATGACCCTGTACCGGATGGTGCTCCCGTTTGGCCTGGGCATGGCGATCTTGCATTCGGCGTCGCTGGGGCTGACCGCGGCCCGGCCCGCGGCGGGCGTGCTGGTCTCCCTGGTGCCGATGGTGATCATGCCCCTGGTCTCGGATCCGCACGGCGCCGTGCCCATGCCGTTCAGCGTGGTGGCGATGGTGACCCAGGTGCTGGTCATCTGCGTGGCCGGGCTGCGCAGCCACTGGATGCTGGCGGCCGGCGCCTGGCTGGCCAGCGTTGGCGTGGGGGTCAGCTCCAACTACCTGTCCCTGCCGGGCGGACAGTCCGAGGGCGCCCAGATCAACGTGGTCATCTTCGCCGCGGTTTCCGGCGGGCTGATGGTCTCCGCCGTCGTGGCCCAGCAATGGCAGCACCTGCGGGCGGAACTTGCCGCGGAGCGCACCCTCAGTGCCGAGGAACAATCCCGGCGCCGGCTGGCCGAGGAGCGCACCCGGATCGCCCGCGAGCTGCACGACGTCGTGGCGCACGGCATGTCCGTGGTGGTGGTCCAGGCCACCACCGCCACGTACCGGCACCCGGGTCTGACGGAGGATCTGAAGCGGGAGTTTGAGGACATCGCGGACAACTCGCGCCGCGCGATGGCCGAGATGCGCAGCATGCTCGGCTCGCTGCGCAACGCCGAGGCCGGGCGCGAGATGGGTCCCCAGCCCGGGCTGGGCGACCTGCCCGGGCTGGTCGCCTCCGCGCGCACCGCCGGGGTGGCCGTCGCCGAGCCCGACCTGTCCGGCGTCGAGGTGGGCAGCGTGGGCGAGGTCATTGCGCTCACGGCCTACCGCATCGTGCAGGAGGCGCTGAGCAACGTCATCCGCCACGCCCCGGGCGCCACGGTGCATATTTCCCTGGCGACAACCCAGGACCGGCTGAAGGTGACGGTGGTCAATTCGCCCTCCGCCCTTGGCTCGGTCATGGCCCAGCTGGACCGCGGCTCCCACGTGGGGCAGGGGTTGATCGGCATGCGGGAGCGGGCGACGATCGTCGGAGGCGCGGTCACCGCCGTGCCGACGCCCGGCGGCGGCTTCTCCGTCGTGGCGACCCTGCCGCTGATCAGCATCAACAAGGCCCGGACCGGAAAGATCGCAACGTGAGCATTCGAGTATTGGTGGTGGACGACCAGGCCATGGTTCGGGAGGGATTCGCCGCGCTCCTGGGCGCCCAGGCGGACATCGAGGTGGTGGGCCAGGCCGAGGACGGGGCCGCGGCCGTGGAACTGGCCGCCGAGCACCACCCCGACGTGGTGCTCATGGATGTCCGCATGCCCGTCATGGACGGGCTGGAGGCGGCCCGGCGGATCCTGGCCCGGAGCGGCGACGACGCCCCCGTCCATGTGCTGATGCTGACCACCTTTGACGTGGACGACTACGTGTACGACGCCCTCCGGCTCGGTGCCAGCGGCTTCCTGCTCAAGGACGCGCTCGCCGAGGACCTCGTGGCGGCCGTGCGCATCGTGGCCGCGGGCGACGCCCTGCTGGCGCCGTCGGTGACCAGGCGGCTCATTGAGCAATTTGCCCAATCCGGCTCCCGCCCGGCACCGTCCCGCGAACGGTTGTGCGGGCTGACCGAACGCGAACTGGAGGTCATGACGCTCATTGGGCGCGGGTTCTCCAACCAGGAGATCGCGGCCGCGCTCTTCATCGCCCAACAAACCGTCAAGACCCATGTGAGCAAGATCCTGGGCAAGCTGGAACTGCGGGACCGCGTTCAGGCCGTGGTGCTCGCCTACGACACCGGACTGGTCGAGCCCGGCGGCTGATCGGCCGGCGGCTGGGTGATCTTGAACATCGCCCCGGTGGGGTCCGTCAGTCCGGCAATCCGGCCAAAGGGACTGTCCTCCGCGGGCCGGACCACCGTGGCACCCAGGGCGAGCGCGGTCGCGACGGAGGCATCGACGTCGTCCACCTGGAAGTACACCTGCCAGTTGGAGGGGACCTGCTCGGGAAGATCGTTGCTGGCGTCCAGGATGCCGGCCTTGGCCGCGTCACCCGCGCCCAGGGTCACGTACCGGAACTGGGGGGTGTCGCCAAGAACGCTGGTTTCCCAGCCAAACACGTCCTGGTAAAACTTCACGGCCGCCGGATAGTTCTTGCTCCAGAGCTCGTGCCAGACGGCCGCGCCGGTTTTGGCGTGGGCCTGGAAGCCGGTGTGGCCGCCGAATTCCCACACGCCCACGGCCGCGCCGCCCGGATCGCCCAGCATGGCCATCTTGCCTTGTTCGGGCACGTCCATCGGGGCCATGTAGGTCACGCCGCCGGCCGCGGTGGCCGCGGCGACGGTGGCCGCGATGTCATTCACGCGCAGGTAGGTCGTCCACATGTCCGGGTAGCCGCCGTCGTCCTGGTTGCTTTGCATCAGCCCGGCCACGGTCTTGCCGTCCTTGGACGCCACGATGTAGCCGCCGTACGTTTCCTCGTCCCCGACTTCGTACGTCCACCCGAAAAGCGCCGCGTAAAACGCCCGGGCCCGGGTGGTATCGGAGGTCATGAGGTCCACCCAACAGGGGGCTCCGGCCGGAATGTCTATGGTGCTCATGGGAACTCCTGCGCAAGTGACGGAATGGGAATAGTGCAGAGCCTATGCGCTGCGCCATGGCCGGACAAGGGTGCAGGGGCGCCCGCCGGCTGGGAGTTCACCGGGTGTTTGTTCGCGGCTAGCGCAGGTTCACGAACTGCAGGTCGGCCTCGTCAAACTTGCGCAGCAGCGCCATGACCTCCTGGAGGTCGTCGCGGCTCTTGGAGCTCACGCGCAGTTCATCGCCCTGGATGGTGGACTTGACGCCCTTGGGCCCCTCCTCGCGGATCAGCTTGTTGATCTTTTTCGCCACGTCCTGGGCGATGCCTTCGACGATCCCCGCTTCCAGCCGGTACTCCTTGCCGGACGCGTACGGCTCCCCGGCATCGAGCGACTTCAGCGAAATGCCGCGCTTGATCAATTTGGATTCAAAGACGTCCATGACGGCCTTGACGCGCTCCTCCGAGTTGGCCTTCAACAGGATCTTCTCCCCGCTGAAGTCGATCTCCGCGCCGACGCCCTTGAAATCGTAGCGCTGGGCGACTTCCTTTTGGGCCTGGTGCAGCGCATTGGCGACCTCTTGCTTGTCGACCTTGCTCACGACGTCGAACGTTGACTCACTGGCCATGGTTCCTCCACTTGCTCGCGGTTTTGACTACCTAGATTTGCCTTCTAGCCTAGCTGGCCCGGCCGCCGGCGCCCCGGTCCGTGCGGCCGCGCGCCGTTCACAGTTCGCTCCAAGCGGACGTTCGGCGGGAGCACATTCGCCCCCGGCATCGTTGTGCCCTGTAAGAGCACGGCAACCAGGAGGACCGATGAGCAAGCCACGACGTACGACGCCGGCACCCGCCACCGCGGCGCCCGCGCCCCTGCCTGTGGGCGGGGCCAAGTCCCGTCCGGGGGTGAAGGCAAGTGTCGGCACCGCGGTGGCCGCCGCGACCCTGGCGGCCGTCACCGTGCTGTCCGCTCCGGGCACCGCTCCGGCCCCCGCCTCCGCGTCCGTGACCTCGCGGATTGCCGGGGTGCAGGAGGACATGGCCCGGGCCGTGGCCCTGCGGCAGGTGACCGCCGAACAGGCCGCATTCCTAGAAAACCAGCTGGTCCGGCGGATCCAGGCCGGTACCTAGGGGGAGATTTTCGCGGCCGATTTGCCCGATTCGATTCTTGGCCAAATTCCTTGTATTGTTTTACTGCTCCCACTTGCTGGGTGCGGGTGCCGGACTCCCTGGGAGTGCGGCAGAGAATGGCAGATTACCCGAGTGGCCAAAGGGGGCTGACTGTAAATCAGCTGGCAACGCCTTCACTGGTTCGAATCCAGTATCTGCCACCATTGAAAAAGCCCGGAACCTCACGCCACGCCGTGACGTTCCGGGCTTTTTGCATTTCTCCGGCCGCCAAGGCCGCCGAAACCCGGGGAGCGGGACCCGGTTGCGCCGCGGCGAACTACAGTTAAGCCATGAAATTCGTCGTGCCACTCGTCATCCTTGTGATCGTTTGCCTCGCAGTCATCCTCGTGGCCCGGGTGCTCGGCCGAAAAGGCACCGGTCCGCAGGGCGGGCGGGACGTCGTCGCACCCCGGGCGCGGAAGGCGCGCGGCACGCAAGCCACGCGCAAGGGCGTCCAGATCACCCGCAGCATGGCGGCCGAGGCCAGTGCCCGGCTCACGCCCGAGCAGCACCGAAGCATCTATTCACTCATTGCACAGCAGCAGGTGGTCGGTGCCATCAAGGAATACCGGCACGCCACCAAATCCTCACTGCGGGAGTCGGCCGCGGCGGTGACGGCCCTGGGGCAATTCCCGCAGCCGGCGCCGGAGCCCGGCTGGAGCGCCCCGGCCCCGCCCGCCCGCACCGGCGTCCCGGCCGGGTACCGCTACCGGGCCATCGTCTCCCGTGGCGAGGAGGTCCGCGAGGTGGCCAGCACCCGGCTCAACGAGGACATTTTCCAGCAGATCCGCTCCCTCGCGCTGGGCGGGAATTACGACGACGCAGCCGCACTGCTGCGTCGCCACGCCGACATTGCCGAGGACCAGGCTCGGGAATTCGTTTCCATGATTGGCCCGGAGGAGTAGCCGCCCGGTGCGGCGGCAGTTCTTAAACACGCGTGCCCGATCCCTGGACGGGGCCGGGCCTTGGCATTGGGTGGCACTTATCGAGACGCGGGGGACCCCGCTTCCAAGGTGAAGCCGTCCTGGTGATGGATCAGCTGTCGTCCCATGCCGGCGTCGAGCTGGATCCACAGGCACTGGCGGTCGCGGGTCACGGTTTCCACGCGGCCGGACAGCCGCCAGCCGCGGTCATTGACGAGGGCCACCGGCTGGTCCGGGGCCAGGGCGGGCCACAGTTCGTGGTCGCCGAGGTGGTCGATGGAACGGTGATGGCTGGGTCGGGTCATGATTCCTCCAGGTTCTTGAGATGGCTAACACCGCAATCGTGCCCGCTCGGGGTGAACGAGCCGTGAACTCGGGGTGTCGTGGGGTCCTGGCGGGAGCGGGCCGGCGGGCAATCGGCGGCGTCGATCGCAAAGACGAGCGAATCAAGCCATGTCCCGCGGATCAGCCGGTCATTTTTGCGGTGGCCCACCTGTTGCATGCCCAGCTTGCGCAGGACGCCGGCGGAGGCGGTATTTTCCGGCCGGCAGGTGGCCGTGATGCGCCCCAGGCGCAGAGTGGAGAAGCCGAAGGTGAGCATGGCCCGGGCCGCCTCCGTCGCGTAGCCGTGGCCCCAGCACTCGTGGCCCAGCACGTACCCGATGTCCGCCTGGTTGCCGGCGCCCAGCGTCAGGCCAATCGAACCGATGGGCGGGCCGGCCGCGACCGTGACGGCCAGGGTGTAGCCGGTGCGCGGGATCGCCCGGGCAGTCTTGGCGCAAAAGTCCAGGAAGTCTCCGGTGTCCCGTCGTGTGTTGGGGCCCCATTCCACGAAGATCGACGTCCGGGGGTCGGAGGCAAAGGCATGCACGGCGTCGAAGTCCGCTTCCGTGAACTCACGCAAGACCAGGCGCTCCGAACTCAATTCCATGGGGCCATCCTAGTTCGCCTTGACAGTTAGGCAATCTAATTATTAGACTGCCTAACTATGAGTGAGGAACTTCTGCAGTTGGCGGGGCGCTACCGCGACATCCTGCGCCAGGCCGTCTACCTGGTGCGCTCCCTTGATGCCGACGGAGAGCTCACTACGCGCCAGGTCAGCACCTTGAACATGGTTGCCGCCGATCCCATGCGGGTCAGCGCGATCGCCCGGTATTCGGGCATTCGGGTGCCCAGTGCCACCGAGCAGGTCATCAAGCTCGAGGCCGCCGGCCTCGTGGAGCGCATCGCCGATGACTCCGATGCCCGCGTGGTTCTGGTCCGGCTCACGGACGCCGGCCGGGCGCAGCTCGGCGCGGCCAACGCACGGCGCAACGCAACCATCGCGGAGGCGCTCGAGACGCTCAGCGACGAGGAACGCCTCGCCATATCCAACGCCATTGCCGCCATTGCGAAGCTCAACGCGGCACTGACCACCTGAGCGGCATCCTGCCCACCAGGTATTTGAACCAGCCATAGAGGAGAAAACGTGCAGGCCAAGACGGCGGAAAGCACAACCCGCGGGATCGAAACCGCACGTGTCGATGAGAAACTCTCGATGCTCAAGCAGCCCAGGGCCGTGTGGGCGGTGGCCTTCGCGGCCGTCTTCGCGTTCATGGGCATCGGACTGGTTGACCCGATTCTGCCGGCCATCGCGGCGAACCTGCGGGCCACGCCCAGTGAGGTTTCACTGCTGTTCACCAGCTATTTCTTGGTCACGGCCATCGCCATGCTGGTCACCGGATTTGTTTCCTCGCGGATCGGCGGCAAGAAGACGCTGCTGATTGGGCTGTCCGTGATTGTGGTCTTCGCGGCCCTCTCCGGCATGTCCAACACGGTCGGTGAGCTCGTCGGGTTCCGGGCCGGCTGGGGGCTGGGCAATGCGCTGTTCGTGGCGACGTCGCTGGCAGTCATGGTGGGCGTTGCCTCCGGCGGTGCGGCCACCGCGATCATTTTGTACGAGGCCGCGCTGGGCCTGGGCCTGTCCCTTGGCCCGCTCATGGGCGCGCTGCTGGGCGGCTGGCAATGGCGGGCGCCGTTCTTCGGCACGGCAACGGCCATGGCCATCGCGTTTGTGCTGTTGATCATCTTGCTGCCCGCGACACCGGCGCCCGCGAAGAAGACCCGGCTGCGCGATCCGCTGCTGGCGCTCGGGCACAAGGGCCTGCGCACCACCGCCGGCAGCGCCCTGTTTTACAACTACGGCTTCTTCACCATCCTGGCGTTCGTGCCCTTCATCCTGGGCTTTGACGCCTACGGCATTGGGTCGGTGTACTTCGGCTGGGGCGTGGCCGTGGCGGTGTTTTCCGTTTTCGTGGCGCCACTTGTACAGCGCCGGTTCGGCCCCACGCGGGCCCTCATGGGATCGCTGCTGGGCCTGATGGTCGTGTTGGCGGGACTGGCCCTGGCCGCCGGGCACTCGGTGCCGGCGATCGTGGCCCTGACGATCATCTCCGGGGCGCTGCTGGGCATCAACAACACGCTCTTCACCGAACTGGCCATGTCCGTCTCGGACTCCCCGCGGCCCGTCGCCAGCGCCGGCTACAACTTCGTGCGCTGGATGGGCGGGGCCATGGCGCCGTTCCTGGCCGCGAAGATCGCCGAGCACTCCAACGCAAGCGTCACGTTTTTCGTCGCCGCCCTTGCGGTCCTGGTCAGTGCCGCCGTCATCTTTGGCGGACGCAGGTACCTGACGGCACACGAGCCCCACGGAGTGTAGGGCCGCCCGGGCGCTCACGCGCTGAGCGAAATTTATAGCCAGCCTTCAGGGCCGTCCCGTACCGTTGGGGGATGGCTACAGTTGATATCACCACCGAGTCCTTTGGCCCCACCATTGAAGGCAACGACATCGTGTTCGTTGACTTCTGGGCCTCCTGGTGCCAGCCGTGTGTGCGGTTTGCGCCCACCTACGAGTCCGCGTCCCAGAAGCACGACGACGTCGTCTTCGCCAAGGTGGACACCGAGGCGCAGCAGCAGCTGGCGGCCGAGGCAAACATCACCTCAATCCCCACGCTGATGGCGTTCCGCGAGAAGGTGCTGGTCTTTGCCCAGCCCGGCGCCCTGAACGGCGCCCAGCTCGACGAGGTCATCACGGCCGTCAAGGGCTTGGACATGGCAGATGTGCACGCCGCGGTCGCCAAGGCGCAAAGCGAAGGCAAAGCCGCCGAGTAACTCCTCCGCCCGTCCTCGAGTGCGTAGATAATGACCCCATCCGGCCCGGATGGGGTCATTATCTACGCACTCGCCGTGCCGGCCGGTCAGCGCCGTTCCCACGCGACCGGCTCGGCCAGGAGCGCGCTGAGGGACTCGTTGAGATCCTGGAGGGCGATTCCCTTGCCGTGCATCTCGAGATCCTGCTCGGACGCCCACTGTTCGGTCAAGACGATTCTCGTCTCCGACTCCTCGGTGATTTCATACCGGAGGCACCCCGGCTCCTCCAGGACCTGCTCGATCGCGATGTCCAGGGCGAGCTTCACGCGGAAGAATTCGCCGTCATTGGGGATGAAGATGGCCTCAAGGTTGATGATCTCACTCATGGGATCAGCCTAGGCGACGGACCCGGCGGGCCGGGACAGGGTTCCAAAGTGTGAACGCGCCGCGAGCCTAGCGGGCGGACACGCTCAGTGCCGGCGGTGGTCCTGGATGGTCATGCGGGGGCCGAACGCCGGCTTGCGAAAACCACTCAGGTACAACATGCGCACCACCCGCTGCCGGTGCCCGCGCCACGGCTCCAACAGCTCGAGCATGCCGGCGTCATCGACGGCCCGCCCGGACAGCGCCCACCCCACATAGGCCGCCAGGTGGTAGTCGCCCACGGCCACCTGGTCGGGATCCCCGTGCGTCCGCTGCGTCACTTCCGCCGCCGTCCACGGCCCGATCCCGGCAATGGCCTGCAATTTTGCGGCGGCGTCCGGGGCGGGCAGCCGGGCCAGCCGTTCCAGGCCCGACGCCGATCCCAGGATTCGCATGACCGTCGCCGAGCGCTGTGGCCCGACCCCGGCCTTGTGCCACTCCCAGGACGGGATGGCGGCCCACCGCCTTGGGGTCGGGGCGACCAAGAGGTCGGCCGGGATGCCCGCAATGCTGCCGGCGCCGGGGGCCGGGGTGCCAAAGGTGCGCAGCAGCGTCGCATAGCCGCGGTGGGCCTCAAGCGAGGTGACCTTTTGTTCCACAATGGCCGGGACCAGCGCGTCAACCACCCGCCCGGTGGCGGGCAGGCGCACGGCCGGGTGCCGGCGTCGGGCCTCCCTGACAAGCGGGGGCAGCGAGGAGGCGAACCCGGGGGAGTCAAAGAGGGACCAGTCGTCATGGGCGCCCAGCAGCGCCGGCACGCCCGCGAGCGCGTGGTCCGCCCCGGGTCCCCAGGCGCGTGCGTGCACCGTGGTGCCGGCGGACCGGAGGCCCAGGGTGGCCGGGCCGTCGGGGGTGTTGAAGGCCAGCCAGGCCCCGTCCGGACCCAGGCGAACCGTGCGGTCCGCGGGGCCGCGGCCGATGATGCCCAGCGTCTGGTGCAAATTGTAGGGTCCGCCGGCATCCCAGGCCAAGGCGGGACCGGTGTGCGTGGCGGTGGCGGTCATGGTTCCATGGTCGCACGCGGAGCCGACGGCCGGTGGCACGAGGCTCGGAGTGCACCCTATATTGGCCAGTAGCGATAGTCGTTAAGGATGGGGTAAAGATGGCTGCTTGGTCGACGGTTGGATTCGCCATAGTGCTGGTGGGCCTGGCGGTCCTGTTCACGATCCTGCGCCGACGAGGCGGTGCCGACCCCACGCACGACGGATACCGGGCAACCACGGTGACCCGGGTGGCCAAGGTGACGCGCGCCGTCGCATTTCTCTTCGTGGCGGTCAGCACCGTGGGGGCGGCGAGCGAGGTTGCCGCCAATTCCTTTAGCCCGATGGTCAGGGTCACCCTGCCGGTCCGGGAATTTTGGCCGGCCACGCCGGCCGGGGTGGAACTCTACAACCAGCACGCGCAGGTGGTCGGCGGCGGTTTCACGCAGGCCGTGGTCAGCGTGCACGGCCTGGACCTGGCCACCCGGATCTGGCTCACCGCGGGAACCCTGCTCCAATGTGCGGTCGGGGTCATCGTCGGACTGCTGATTGCCGATCTCTGCCTGGGCGTCTTGAACAAGACCCTGTTCCGGCCCGGGCTGATCCGCGGGATTCGCCGGATCGCCGTCACCGTCCTGGCCGGCGGCATCGCCTGGCAGCTCTGCCACCTGGTGGGCGGAAATCTCGCCGCCCGCCAGGTGCTCGGCGCGTCCGGGCAGGACATCGGGCTGCCGACGGCCGGGTTTGCCTGGGACATCAACTTCTGGCCGATCGGGGCGGCGATGGTGCTGTTTGTGCTCGCCGCCGCGTTTCGCCACGGCGGCATGGTGCCCAAGGATGCCGCGGGCCGAACCGGCGGCTGACGACGTGCCGGCCGTGCCGCCGTCGTGCCCGGCCAACAGCACGTGACCCGCAATAGATGTCGAAAACCGCCCCGAAATTGACGATTTCCGACATCTATCGCGGGTCAGATCATAGGGCGGAGACGCGGCGGGCCGTCTGCTCCAGGACGTCCCGGCACGCCAGGATGGCCGGACGACGCCGGCTGGCGCGCCGGGCGGAGGTGAAGACCGTGCGCCGGGGCAGGCCGGGCAGGTCGATGAGCGTGAGCGCCGGCGGCCGGCCGGTCCACATGAGGTCGGGGAGCAGGGCCACGGCATTGCCGGACTCAATGAGCCGGATCTGGGCCTGGAGGTCGGCGGTTTCAAAACGGACATCGGGCTCAAAGCCGGCCTGCCGGCACGCCTGCTCGGCCCAGTGCCGCGACGCCGCCCCCCGCGGTTCCATGACCCACGGCAGTTCCGCCGTATCCTCGATGTGCGTGATCGAGCCGCCGCGCAGCCGGGCCATGCCGCCGGAAACGCCCGCCGGCGGGACGGCCAGCCGAATGGCATCGGTGGTCAGGACCACCCGATCCAGCTCGGGGTGCCGAGGAGCGGCATGGCCCGGGTACTGCTCGGCCACCACCAGGTCAAAGTCCCGCGCCCAGGTTTCATACAGCGCCGTCTCCGGTTCGCGCTGCGTCATCTCGATCCGGACGTCCGGATAGGTCGCCGCCATGGCCGTGAGCATCTCCGGCAACAGCGCCAAGGCGGCGGACTGGAAGACGGCCAGTTTCACCGTCCCGGTCACCGAGGTCAGCGAGGCGGACATGTCCGCCTCGGCCCGTTCGAGTGTTTCGAGGATTTCCGCCGTGTGCGCCACCAGGATCTCCGCCTGCGCCGTCAGCTGGACGCGCCGGCCCACCTTGCGCAGCAGTTTGACGCCCGCTTCCTTCTCCAGCTGCGCCAGTTGCTGGGACACGGCGGACGGGCTGTATTGCAGGGCCAGGGCCACGTCCGCCAGGGTGCCGCGAATCTTCAATTCACGCAAGAGGCGCAGGCGCTTGACGTCCAGCACGGGACCCTCCTCATAAGTTAGTGGAATTGACTCATAATCATCATAAATCACCACTTTTACTTATTGAATATTCCTCGCATACTGAGGGTGGGGGAACCGTTGCCGCGTCACCGCCGACGYGCCGACCGGCCCCCGCCGCACCCGCCTGAGCCCAGTAGAAAAGAACGCACCAACGACCATGACCAGCCCCATCACAGCGGCCACCGCCGCGAACATTCCGGATCCCGGCGACGATCTTGCCGAGGAAACCATCGCCCTTGTCCGGCATTGGCTCACCGAGGCCGCCAAGATCCCTGCGGATGTTTCGGCCCAACGCCTGGCCGGGGTCCTCAAGGACCCCAACGGACTGGACTTCACCGTCGGGTTTGTCGACGGCGTGATCCGCCCCGAGGACCTGGCCGTGGCCGGCCGCAACCTGGCCACGCTGGCCCCCAAGGTGCCGGCTTTCCTGCCCTGGTACATGCGCGGGGCGGTGCGCCTCGGCGGCGTCATGGCCCCGGTCATGCCGCAAATCGTCATCCCGATCGCGCGCAAGGTGCTCCGCGAGATGGTGGGCCACCTGATCGTCGATGCCACCGACGCCAAGCTGGGCCCGGCCATCGCCAAGATCCGCCGGGGCGGGGTGGATCTGAACATCAACCTCCTGGGCGAGGCCGTCCTCGGCGAACACGAGGCCGCCCGCCGCCTGGAAGGCACGCTGCGCCTGCTGGCCCGGAACGACGTCGACTACGTCTCCATCAAGGAATCCTCCACCGTGGCCCCGCACTCCCCCTGGGCCTTCGAGGACGCCGTCAACCACGTGGTGGAGAAGCTCACGCCCCTGTACACGCTGGCCAATTCCTTCCCCAAGCCCAAGTTCATCAACCTGGACATGGAGGAATACAAGGACCTGGGCATGACCATCGCCGTATTCAAGCGCATCCTGGACAAGCCCGAATTCAAGACCCTCGAGGCCGGGATCGTGCTGCAGGCCTACCTGCCGGACACCCTGGCCGCCATGATCGAGCTCCAGGAGTGGGCCGCCGCGCGCCGCGCCGCCGGCGGCGCGGCCGTCAAGGTGCGCATCGTCAAGGGCGCCAACCTGCCCATGGAACAGGTCCAGGCCTCCGTCTACGGCTGGCCGCTTGCCACGTGGGGGACCAAGGCGGACTCCGACACCAACTACAAGCGCATCGTGAACTATGCACTGACCGCCGAGCACATCAACAACGTGCACATCGGCGTGGCCGGGCACAACCTCTTCGACGTCGCCCACGCCTGGCTGCTCGCCAAGGACCGCGGCATCGCCACCGACACCGGCCAGCTGGAATTTGAGATGCTGCTGGGCATGGCCACCGGCCAGGCCGAGGCCGTCCGCCGGGACGTCGGCTCCCTCCTGCTCTACACGCCGGTGGTCCACCCCGGCGAGTTCGACGTCGCCATCGCCTACCTCATCCGACGGCTGGAGGAGGGCGCCAGCCAGGACAACTTCATGTCCGCCGTGTTCGAGCTTTCCGAGAACGAGGCCCTGTTCGAGCGCGAGAAGAACCGCTTCCTGGCCTCCCTGGCGAAGCTGGACACCGACGTCCCCGCCCCCAACCGGGTRCAGGACCGCACCGCGCCCGCCCGGCCGGCGGCCACGGATGCCTTCGCCAACACCCCGGACACGGACCCGGCGCTGCCGGCCAACCGCGCCTGGGGCCGGGAGATCCTGGCCCGCATCCCGTCCTCGACCCTGGGCAACGACCTTGTGGAATCCACGCGCGTCGGCGACCTCACCCAGCTCAACGCCATCGTGGACACCGCCCTGGAGCACGGCCAGGCGTGGGGTGCCATGACCGGCGCCGAGCGCGCCGCCATCCTGCACCGCGCCGGCGACGTGCTGGAGTCACGGCGCGCCGAGCTCATGGAGGTCATGGCGCACGAAACCGGCAAGACCCTCGACCAGGGTGACCCGGAGGTCAGCGAGGCCATCGACTTCGCCCATTACTATGCCGAGCGGGCCAGGGAGCTGGACGCGGTCGACGGCGCACGGTACGTCCCGGCGCGGCTGACCGTCGTGACGCCGCCGTGGAACTTCCCCGTGGCCATTCCGGCCGGCTCCACGCTCTCGGCGCTGGCCGCGGGCTCCGCCGTCGTCATCAAGCCGGCAACCCAGGCGCGCCGCAGCGGCTCGCTGATGGTCCAGGCACTGTGGGACGCCGGCGTGCCCCGCGAGGTTCTGGCGCTGGTGCAGCTGCAGGAGCGCGAGCTGGGGCGGGCGCTGGTCTCCCACCCGAGCGTTGATCGCCTCATCCTCACGGGCGGGTATGAGACGGCCGAGCTGTTCCGCAGCTTCCGCACCGACCTGCCGTTGCTGGCCGAGACCTCGGGCAAGAACGCCATCATCGTCACGCCCAGCGCCGACCTGGACCTGGCCGCCAAGGACGTGGTCCAGTCCGCCTTCGGCCACGCCGGGCAGAAATGCTCCGCCGCGTCCCTGGTGATCATGGTCGGCTCCGTGGCGCAGTCCGCCCGCTTCCGAAACCAGCTGATCGACGCCGCCTCCAGTTTGTTCGTCGGCTACCCGGAAACCGCCACCACCCAGATGGGGCCCGTCATCGAACCGGCCGCCGGCAAGCTCCACACGGCGCTGACCACCCTGGACGCGGGCGAAGCGTGGGCGATCGAGCCGAGGCAGCTCGATGAGACCGGCCGCCTCTGGTCCCCGGGCGTGCGCACCGGCGTCGCGGCCGGTTCCCACTTCCACCTGACCGAGTTCTTCGGACCGGTCTTGGGCGTCATGACCGCAGACACCCTTGAGGAGGCCATCGCCCTGGTCAACCGGATCGACTACGGATTGACGTCCGGGCTGCACTCGCTGGACTCCGCGGAGATCGGCCTCTGGCTGGACACCGTCCAGGCCGGGAACCTGTACGTGAACCGCGGCATCACCGGGGCGATCGTCCAGCGCCAGCCGTTTGGCGGCTGGAAGAAGTCGGCCGTCGGGGCCGGCACCAAGGCCGGCGGCCCGAACTACCTGATGGGCCTGGGCAACTGGGTTTCCCGGCCGTCCACGGCCGACGCGCCGCTGGGCGACGCCGCCAAGAAGATGCTCACGGCGGCCTCATCCGCCGGCCTGTCCGCCGACGAGCTGGCCTTTTTGACCCGCTCCCTGCACAGTGACGCCGCCGCCTGGGCCTCCGAGTTCGGCACGGCCAAGGACGTCTCCGCCCTGTCCGCCGAACGCAATGTGTTCCGCTACCTGCCCTTGCACCCGCTGGTCCGCCTGGCCGAGGGCGAGCCGGTGGTCAAGCTGCTGCGCGTCCTCGCGGCCGGGATCGTGGCCGGGGCCACCCCGGCGGTCTCCACCGCCGTCGCCCTCCCCAACGCCGTCCAGGCGCTGTTGGTGAGCCTGCGCATCAGCGTCACCGTGGAGAACGACGCCGCCGCGCTGGCCACCGCGCGGCGCTTCGGGGCCGGGCGCCTGCGCCTGATCGGCGGGGATTCCTCGGCCGTCCATGAGGCAACGAACGGCCGCCCCGACCTGGCCATCTACCACGGCGAGGTCACCGAGGCCGGGCGCGTGGAAATGCTGCCGTTCCTGCACGAGCAGGCCGTCAGCATCACCGCGCACCGCTTCGGCACCCCGAACCACCTCTCGGACGGGCTGATCTAGCCGGGCGCCTACTCCTGGGAGATGCGCACGGTGTTGCCGGAGGGATCGCGGAAGGCGCAGTCCCGCGGGCCCCACGGCTGGGCGATGGGCTCCTGGAGCACCTCGGCACCGTTGGCCCGGGCCTGTTCGAACGTTGCGTCGAGGTCGTCGGTGCGGAACACCAGCATCGGCAGCACGCCCTTGGTGAGCAGTTCCTGGAGGGCGTCGCCGTCGGCCTGGGAGCGGCCGGCATGCGGTTCGGAAATGACGATCCCCAGGCCCGGCTGCGCGTCGCTGCCCAGCGTGACCCAACGGAAGCCGCCGGAGGCGACGTCGTTGAGCACGGACAGGCCCAGCGCATCGCGGTAAAACGCGATGGATTCATCGGTGTTGTTGACGGTGACATTGGTGTACTGCAGTGAAATGGTCATGACCCCTACGCTAACCGGCGCCCTGGCGCAGGGCTTCTCCATTCCTGCTCGACTTGGGTTCGGCCGGGCTGCGCAGGGGCCGGGTCGCGAACCTGGCAAAGCAGGCGGGCATGGCCTCCACGGCGTCGTGCGCACGGCCGCGGTAGGCGCTGGGCGATTCACCCATGAGCTCGGTGAACCGCGAACTGAAGGAGCCCAGGGAGGTACACCCGACGGCCATGCAGGCGTCCGTGACGGACGCCCCGGCCCGCAGCAGCGCCGCCGCCCGCTCGATGCGCCGGGTCATGAGGTAGCCGTAGGGGCTCTCGCCATAGGCGGCGCGGAACTTGCGGGAGAAATGGGCCGGGGACATGAACGCCTTTTGGGCGATGGTGGGCACGTCGAGGGGGAGCGCGTAGTCGCGGTCGATCGCGTCCTTGGCCCGGCGCAGGTGCGCGAGATTGGCGAGCTCCTCGGGGGTCATGGGTTGAGGCTACCACCGCCGAAGGGCGCCCCAAACGGTAACCTTCGTTGGCTTGAGGCGAAGCCGGAGGATACGTTGGAGTCATGAAGTATGCGAACTCCGTCCTGGACCTCATCGGCAACACCCCCTTGGTCAAGCTCAACAAGGTCACCGAAGGCATCCAGGCCACCATTTTGGTGAAACTTGAGTACATGAACCCGGGCGGCTCCGCGAAGGATCGGATCGCCGTGAAGATGCTCGATGAGGCGGCGAAGGAGGGGCGGATTCGCCCCGGCGGGACGGTGGTGGAACCCACCAGCGGCAACACCGGTGTTGCCATGGCCATGGTGGCCCAGGCCCGCGGCTACAACTGCATCTTCGTCGTTCCGGACAAGGTGGGCGAGGACAAGCGCGCCGTCCTGGCGGCCTACGGCGCGGAGGTGGTGGTGACCCCGACGGCGGTTGCCGCGGACAGCCCGCAGTCCTACTACGGGGTCTCCGACCGCCTGGTCCAGGAGATTCCCGGCGCCTACAAGCCGGACCAGTTTTCCAACCAAAACGGCCCGCTGAGCCATTACGAGACCACGGGACCGGAGATTTGGCGGGACACCGAGGGCAAGGTCACCCACTTTGTGGCCGGCGTCGGCACCGGGGGCACCATCACCGGCACCGGCCGGTTCCTGCGGGAGGTCTCCGCGGACCGCCCGGCGAGCGAGGGTGGGGAGGTCCGGGTCATCGGCGCCGATCCGGAGGGCTCCGTCTATTCCGGGGGCACCGGCCGCCCGTACCTGGTGGAGGGCGTGGGCGAGGACATGTGGCCGGCCTCCTATGACCCGAAGGTCCCGCACGAGATCATCGCCGTCACCGACAACGACAGCTTCGCCATGACCCGCCGGCTCGCCCGCGAGGAGGGCCTGCTGGTGGGCGGGTCCTCCGGCATGGCCGTGGTGGCCGCGCTGGAAGCCGCCAAGGGGCTGGGACCGGAGGCCGTCGTCGTCGTCCTCCTGCCGGACAGCGGCCGGGGCTACCTGGCCAAGATCTTTGACGATAAGTGGATGCAGTCGTACGGCTTCCTCAAGGTCACCGACGAGCCCGCCATCGGCGACGTGCTCAAGACCAAGAACGGGCAGTTGCCGGACCTGGTCCACATCCACCCGAACGAGACCGTCCGGGACGTCATCAACCTGATGGCCGAATACGGGGTCTCCCAGATTCCGGTGCTCTCCGCCGAACCGCCCGTGGTGATGGGCGAGGTGGTCGGCTCCGTGGACGAGCGCACGCTGACCGGCAAGCTGTTCCGGCACGAGGCCAAGCTGACGGACAAGATCACCGACCACATGCAGCCGCGGCTGCCCATCATCGGATCGCTGGAACCCATCTCCGCCGCGCGCACCAAGCTGCAGGACGTGGACGCGCTCATGGTGACGTTCGTGGGCGCCCCCGTCGGCGTGCTGACCCGCCACGACCTCCTCAACTACCTCAACGACTAGCGGCCCCCGCGCCCGGCGGGCAACACGACCGGACAATTTTAGGAGAAATACCATGACCGAAGGTTTCAACACGCGCGCCGTCCACGCCGGGCAGTCCCCGGACCCCACCACCGGGGCCGTCATCCCGCCGCTGTACCAGACCACCACCTTCGCCCAGGACGGGATCGGCAAGCTGCGCAACGGCTACGAATACGGCCGCGGCACCAACCCCACCCGCGACGCCCTCCAGAGTCAGCTCGCGGCCCTGGAAGGCGGGGACTTCGCGTTCAGCTTCTCCTCCGGCCTGGCCGCCGAGGACGCCCTCATCCGCGCCCTGCTGGTCCCGGGCGACCACATCATCATGGGCAATGACGTCTATGGCGGCACCTACCGGCTGATCAACCGGGTCCTGTCCGTGTGGGGCATCAGCAACGCGGCCGTCGACATGTCCGACGCCGGTGCCCTGCGTTCGGCCGTCGCCGCCGGCGGTCCCGAGGGCAAGACGAAGATGATCTGGGTGGAGACGCCGTCGAACCCGATGATGAAGATCACCGACATCGCCGCACTGGCCGAGGTGGCGCACGACGCCGGGGCCCTGCTGGTCGTCGACAACACCTTCGCCTCGCCCTACCTGCAGAACCCGCTGGCGCTGGGCGCCGACGTCGTCGTGCACTCCACCACCAAGTACATCGGCGGGCACTCGGACGCCTCCGGCGGCGCCGTCATCCTCTCCGACGCCGCGGCGGCCGAGAAGATCGGCTTCGTCCAGTTCGCAGTGGGCGCCGTCTCCGCGCCGATGGAGGCGTGGCTGACCACCCGCGGGCTCAAGACGCTGGGGGTGCGCATGGAGCGCCACTCCGCCAACGCCCAGGAAATCGCCGAATGGCTGCTGACCCGCCCCGAGGTGGAAAGGGTGCTCTACCCGGGCCTGCCGGACCACCCCGGGCACGAGCTCGCCGCCCGGCAGATGCGCAATTTTGGCGGCATGATCTCGGTGCAGTTCAAGGGCGGGGAGGCGGCCGCACGGAAGGTCGCCGAGTCCACGCACCTGTTCACCCTGGCCGAGTCGCTTGGCGGGGTGGAGTCGTTGATGAACTACCCGTCGGAGATGACGCACGCCTCCGTCAAGGGCACCGAGCTGGCCGTGCCGGTGAACCTGATCCGGCTGTCCGTGGGCATCGAGGACGTGGCCGACCTGATCGCGGACCTCACCCAGGCCCTCGACGCCCTCTAAACCCCCTTCGGGGGCGCGGGGGCTCAGGCGCGGGGGGCCGGGACGCCCCGGCGGGCAACGGGGTCGTAGGTGTAGACCGGCTTGCCGCCGATGAAGACCGTCAGGGCCCGCTGCATGACATCCAGCGGGTCCCCGCTCCACAGCACCAGGTCCGCGTCCTTGCCGACGGCGAGGGAGCCGATCCGCTCCGCCAGACCCAGCACCTTGGCGGGATTGATCGTGACGGCCCGCAACGCCGTCGCCCGGTCCAGGCCCTCCTTCACGGCAAACGTGGCCTGGTGGATGAGGAAGTTGATGGGCACCACGGGGTGGTCGGTGATCAGGGAGATCTCCACCCCCGCGGCGGCAAGCTTGCCGGGGCTCGCCAGGGACCGGCCCCGCAGTTCCGGCTTGGACTTGGTGGTGAACAGCGGACCAATCAGCACCGGCGTGCCGCGCGTGGCCAAAACGTCCGCCAGGACGTGCGCCTCGGTGCCGTGGTCCAGCACCAGGTCGTAGCCAAATTCGTCGGCGAGCCGCAGGGCCGTGGCGATGTCGTCGGCGCGGTGGCAGTGCTGGCGCCAGGGGATTTCCCGGCGCAGCACCATGGCCAGCGCCTCCATCTGCGCATCCCGCGGGCGCGGCTCCGGCTTCGCCAGCCAGTTCTGCGCCGCCATGAACGCCTGGCGAATCACCAGTGCCGTGCCCAGCCTGGTGGAGGGGGTCTGCTTCTTCTCCGCGTAAATGCGCTTGGGATTCTCCCCCAGCGCCGACTTCAGCCCGCTCGGGGAACGCAGCACCATCTCCTCGATGTACCGTCCGTGCGTGTGCAGCGCCACCGCCAGCCCGCCGATGGGATTCCCGGATCCCGGGTTCACGTTTACGGTCGTGATGCCGCCGGCGAGGGCGTCGTCAAAGCCGGGGTCAAAGGGGTCGACGGCGTCAATGGCCCGCACCGCGGCCATGACCGGGTCGGTCATCTCATTGACGTCGCTGGTGGATCCCACCTCGCCCTCGGGGTGCAGCCCCAGGTGCACGTGCGCGTCAATGAAGCCCGGCAGCAGCCACTGGCCCTTGGCGTCCAGCACGTCGGCGCCGGCCGGGACCTGCACGGACGCGCCCAGGGCCAGGATCTTCCCGCCCTCCACCAGGACCGTGCCGTCGAAGGGGTCGCCGTCGATCGGGACCACGTGGGCATTGGTGATGGCCAGGACCCGCCTTTTCGCGGCGGCCGCCGCCTCACGGATCGCGGCGCTGATCGCGGCGGTGTCGGCCGCCGGCCGTGCGGGGGCGGTCCTGCCGGCCTTGCCCGCACCGCTCGGCTTGCCCGGGGTCGCGGGCTTCGTCACCCGTCCCGGAACAAATGCGGGCCGGGGGGTGGGCTGTGGGGAGGTCATGACGGCCTTTCGAGGCGTGTGCGCGGATGGTGCGGGGGCCGGGGCGGGCGCCGGCCTGAACCGCCGGTCTCCGCGGGCCCCTCCCCAAACCTACCGTCTGGGCAGGCCCGCCGGCTCTCCCCGCCCCGGAGCGGCGGCCCGCCCCGGGGCGGCTAGGCTGGGCCCATGCAGGGAAAGATTGCGCTCGTGACCGGCGTGGGCCGCAGGGTGGGCATCGGTGCCGGCATCGCCCGGGCGCTCGCCGCCGACGGCTGGGACCTGGTCCTGAACTACTGGCAGGACTACGACGCCCGCATGCCCTGGGGTGTGCAGCCCGACGACATCAGCGCCCTCGGCGTCGAGCTTGAGGCCGCCGGCGCGCGCGTGTGGGCGCTGCCGGCCGACCTCGGCGACCCGGCCGGCGTCGAGCACCTCATGGCGCGGATCGCCGAAGTGGCGGGGCCGTTGCGGGGGATGGTGCTCTCGCATTGCGAGTCGGTGGATTCGGGCGTGCTGGATACGACGCTGGAGAGCTTTGCGCGCCACTTTGCCGTCAACACCCGCGCCAGCTGGCAGCTGGTGGCCGCGTTCGCCCGGCAAATCACGCCCGACGGCGGCGCCATCGTCGCGCTGACCAGCGACCACACGGCCCACAACCTGCCCTATGGGGCGTCCAAGGGCGCCCTGGACAGGATCGTCATTGCCGCCGCGCGCGAACTGGGCGGGCAGGGGATCAGCGCCAACGTGCTCAACCCCGGCCCCGTGGACACCGGCTGGATGGACGAGCGGGTGCGGGCGGAAATGACCGCGCTGCAGCCGGGCGGGCGGCTGGGCACCCCGGCCGACGTCGCGCCCACCGTGGCATTTCTGCTCTCCCCGGGCGGGCGCTGGGTCAGCGGGCAGCTGCTCAAGGTCGACGGCGGCTTCTCGGCGTAAGAGTCCCGCGCGGTGGATGCGCGGCGGCCCTGCGAGAATAAGCGGTATGGCACGCGGCATCTTGCGGATCTTTCTGGGGGCGGCCCCCGGCGTGGGTAAAACCTACGCCATGCTCACGGAAGGCCGTGTCCAAGCGGCGGCCGGCGTGGATGTGGTGGCCGGGATCGTGCTGGACCGGGGCCGGGCCCAAATCCGGGACCAGCTGGCCGGGCTGGAACAGCTGCCCACTCGGAACATCAGCTACCGGGACGTGGACTATGCCGAACTCGACGTGGCCGCCCTGCTGGCCCGCCGCCCGGCCCTGGCCCTGGTGGACGAATACGCCCACTCCAACGTCCCCGGCGCCGGGAACGCCAAACGCTGGCAGGACGTGGAGGAGCTGCTGGCGGCCGGCATCGACGTCTACTCCACCCTTAATGTCGAGCACCTCGCGTCCCTCGGCGATGTCGTCGAGGCCATCACGGGTGTGCGGAAGCAAGAAACCGTCCCGGATGAGGTGGTGCGCCGGGCGGACCAGATCGAGCTGGTGGACCTCCCGCCCGAACTCCTGCGCCAGCGGCTGAGCGCGGGCAAGATCTACGCGCCGGATAAGGTGGATGCCGCGCTGGCCAATGACTTCCGGCTCGGCAACCTCACGGCGTTGCGCGAACTGGCCCTGCTGTGGCTGGCCGACAGGGTGGAAGAAGGTGTGGCCCGGTACCGGCAATCGCACGGCATCGAGGCCAGCTGGCCCACACGCGAACGAATTGTGGTGGGGCTGACCGGCGGGCCCGAGGGCGACTACCTGCTGCGCCGGGCCGCCAGGATCCTCAGCCGGGTCAGCGGCGGGGAACTGCTGGCCGTGCACATACCGCGCTCCGACGGCGTGGCCGGGAACTCCCCGCAGGAACTGGAGGCCCAGCGCCAACTCGTCACCGATCTGGGCGGCACCTACCATTCGGTGGGCGGCGACGACCCCGCCGAGGCACTCCTGGACTTTGCCCGCAGCGTTGGCGCCACCCAAATCGTCATCGGCTCCTCGCGCCGCAAACCGTGGCGCGGCATTTTTGCCGGTCCGGGCGTCGGCACCAAAGTGGTCCGCGACGCCGGCGACATCGACGTGCACATGGTCCCGCACCCCTTGGGCGGCAAGGGCCGGGCGGCGCTGGGGCGCGGGGAGTTGAACAGCTCGCGCGTGGGGGCCGGGTTTGCCCTGGCCCTGGTGCTGCCCGTGCTGGTGCAGCTGGGCGCCGGGCATCTGAGCCTGCAGCTGGCCATGCTCATCCAGTTTGCCGCCGCCATCGCCGTGGCCCTCGTGGGCGGGCTGCGCCCCGCCGTCGCCGCCGCCGTCTGGAGCAGCCTGCTGCTGAACTTTTACTCCGCCCCGCCCGTGGGAACCCTGACCATCAGCGATCCCGAGAACCTGCTGGCCCTGGGCATCTTCCTGGTGACGGCCGTGGCCGTGGCGCTCGCGGTGGACAAGTCCGCCCGCAGGTCCCGCGAGGCCGCCCGGGCCGGTGCCGAGGCGGCCACGTTGAGCGAGCTGGCCCGCGGCATCCTGGCCTCCCAGGACACGGTCCAGGTGTTCCTGGAGCAGGTCCGCGAACACTTTGGCATGCGCACCGCCGTGCTCTTTAGTCGCGACGGGCCCGGACTCTCCGCCTGGCACCCGGATGCGTCCGTGGGGGAGGACCCGCCCCGGACCCCCGAGGAGGCGGACAACGTGGAGGAGGTCTCCGACCACTGGGTGCTGGGCCTTGGCGGGCGCATCCTGCCGGCCAGCGACCGGCGCCTGCTGGGCGCCTTTGGGGCCCACCTCATGGCATTGGAGCAGCGCGAGGCGCTGACCGTCAGCCAGCGCGAAAACCTGCAATTGGCGCAGGACAATAAGATCCGCACCTCCGTGCTGCGCGCCGTGTCCCATGACCTGCGCACGCCGCTGGCCGGGATCAAGCTGGCCGTGAGCAGCCTGCGCCAAAGCGATGTCCGGTTCTCCGCGGAGGACGAGGCCGAGCTGCTGGCCACCATTGAACATTATTCGGACCGCATGGATGCCCTGGTGGGCAACTTGCTGGACATGTCCCGGCTCAGCGCGGACATGGTCTCCCCGGTCATGGGCCCGGTGACGTGGCCGGAGGTCCTGCCGGCGGCCCTGCGCGGGGTGTCGGACGAACGCATCCGCCGCGAGCTGCCGCCGAACATGCCGCCGGTGGAGGCGGACCCCGGCCTGCTGGAGCGCGTCATCGCCAACATTGTGGAAAACGCCGTGAAATACGCGCCGGATTCGGAAGTGCTGGTGGTCGGCTCGGTGGGTGGCAGCGGCAGCGCCACGGTGGCCGGGCGCCCGGCCAGCGAGCTGCGCATCGTGGACCACGGAAAAGGGGTTCCGGACGCCAATGTGATGGCCATGTTTCGCCCCTTTCAAAGGCTCGACGACGTCTCCTACGGCGCGCAGGGCGGCACCGGCGTGGGCCTTGGCCTGGCGGTGGCCAAGGGCTTCACCGAGGTCATGGGCGGGGTGCTCGAGGCCGAGCAGACGCCCGGCGGGGGACTGACCATGATCATCCGGCTGCCGCTGTCCACCGGCGCCGGCCTGGAAACACCGTGAGGAGGGGACGGGCATGAGCACGGTCTTGGTGGTTGATGATGAGCCGCAGATCCTGCGCGCGCTGCAGATCAACCTGCACGCGCACGGTTACCAGGTGGTGCCGGCGCCCAACGGGGCCGCGGCGCTGCTGGCCGCGCAAACGCACGCGATCGACGTCGTCGTGCTGGACCTGGGGCTGCCGGACATGGACGGGCTGGAGGTGATCGCCGGGCTGCGCGGGTGGACGGAGGTGCCGATCATCGTCCTCTCCGCCCGGCACGGCTCCCATGACAAGGTGGAGGCGCTGGACGCCGGCGCCGACGACTACGTGACGAAACCGTTCGGGCTCGATGAGCTGCTGGCCCGCCTGCGGGCGGCCACCCGGCGGGCCGGCACCCGGGTCGATGAGCCGCTGGTGGAGACGGACGAGTTCACGGTGGACCTGGCCAACAAGCGCGTCACGCGGGACGGCGCCCCCGTGCGCATGACGCCGACCGAATGGAGCGTGCTGGAGCTGCTGGTGCGCAACCCCGGGCGGCTGGTCAGCCAGCGGCAGATCCTCTCCGAGGTGTGGGGGCCGGCCTACGCCAAGGAGACCCACTACCTGCGCGTCTACATGGCCCAGCTGCGGCGCAAATTGGAGCCGGACCCGGCCAATCCGGCGCATCTGCTCACGGAGGCCGGCATGGGCTACCGCTTCCAGCCGTAGCCGGCATCCGGCCCGCACCCCGGCCTGCCGTAGATTTATGGCATGAACATCCCAGCGCCCCGGCTCGGCACCGTCCTGGCCGTGTGCCGGGTCCACCAGCTGGCCACCACCCGGACGGGATTCGGCACCACTGCCATCGACAAGCGGCCGGTTGACGGGCCGGCAAGCGTGTTGACGTACGGGGTGTTCGGCGATGTCCAGGCGGACCGGGAAAACCACGGCGGGCCGGACCAGGCGCTCTATGCCTACTCGCAGGAGGACAGCGACTACTGGACTGCGGCGTTGGGCCGGGAGATTCCGCCCGGACTTTTTGGCGAGAACCTGCGCACCCGGGGAGTCGAGACCACCGGTGCCGTCATTGGCCAGCGGTGGCGCGTGGGCGCGGACGTCGTCCTGGAAGTGACCTCGCCCCGGGTTCCGTGTGCAACCTTCGCCGAGCGCATGGGCGAGCCGCAATGGGTCAAGAGGTTCACGCAGGCGGGCCGGATCGGCACGTACCTGCGGGTCCTTCGGCGAGGCAAAGTACAAGCCGGGGATGCCATCGCGGTGGAGTACACGCCGTCGCACGGCATCACGGTGGGCAAGTTCTTCTCCAACCCCACCCTGGCGGATGTGAACGTCCTCCAGGGACTGCACGACGCCGGGGAACTCACCTTAAGTGCCCACTACTGGCCGTATTTCGCCAGGATCCGCCAGCAGGCCACCTGACCACCGGACGGGAGCTGTGCGGAATCTCACGGGCCGGCATCGACACTACCCGTCCGGGGTGGGTAACCTATGCCGTACAATTTAAATATCCCCCACTCCGGTATCTCCTTTTTTATTTTCTGCCCAATTCTTGAGGCAGGAGCCTGAAGTGTATGGGGCCCGCTGTCATTGTGCGGGCAAGTTGCGTTCATAGGGGATTGCCGGCAAAGAAAACGCCATACGGTGTTGGCACCCGCTGACACCTGCGTCCGTGCAAACGGCGTACCGCTATGGCATGGAAGTCCTGCCACGGGATGTGCATTGCGGCTGGATTTCTTTGTAATGCGGCACCCTCGCCGCCTGGCCCTATGAATGAGGACATCCTTACCATGCCCGAAAACCTGACCGAAGAACCCACCAAAGTCGCCGTTGACCACGACGAGGTTCAGATGACCTTTGCCGACCTGGGCATTGACGGCCGCGTGCTGTCCGCCCTCGTCGACGTGGGCTATGAGACGCCCTCGCCCATCCAGGCGGCCACCATCCCGCTGCTGCTCGAAGGCCGCGACGTCGTCGGCCTGGCGCAGACCGGAACCGGCAAGACGGCCGCCTTCGCCGTCCCGGCCCTGTCCCGCATGGCCGAGCTGATGGACCTGAACGGCCCCACCAAGAACACGCAGATCCTGGTGCTGGCCCCCACCCGCGAGCTGGCCCTGCAGGTGGCCGAGGCCTTCACCTCCTACGCCAAGTACATGGACAACTTCTCCGTCCTGCCCGTTTACGGCGGCTCCGCCTACGGCCCCCAGCTGGCGGGCCTGCGCCGCGGCGCCCAGGTTGTTGTCGGCACCCCGGGTCGCGTCATTGACCACCTGTCCAAGGGCTCCCTGGACCTCTCCCACCTGCAGTACCTGGTCCTGGACGAGGCCGATGAGATGCTGCGCATGGGCTTCGCCGAGGATGTGGAGCAGATCCTCTCCCAGACCCCGGACGAGAAGCAGGTGGCCCTGTTCTCCGCCACCATGCCCGGCGCGATCCGCCGCATCTCCAAGCAGTACCTGAACAATCCGGCCGAGATCACCGTCAAGTCCAAGACCACCACGGGCGCCAACACCCGCCAGCGGTACCTGCAGGTCATGGGCCCGCACAAGCTCGACGCCCTGACCCGCGTGCTCGAGGTTGAGGAGTTCGACGGGGTCATCGCGTTTGTGCGCACCAAGATGGCCACCGAGGACCTCGCCGACAAGCTCAAGTCCCGCGGTTTCCAGGCGGCCGCCATCAACGGCGACATCCCGCAGCAGCAGCGTGAGCGCACCATCGAGGGCCTGCGCGACGGCCGCTTCGACATCCTGGTCGCCACGGACGTTGCCGCCCGCGGCCTGGACGTGGAGCGCATCTCGCACGTCATCAACTATGACATCCCGCACGACACCGAGTCCTACGTGCACCGCATCGGCCGCACCGGCCGCGCCGGCCGTTCCGGGGACGCGATCCTGTTCATGACCCCGCGCGAGAAGTACCTGCTGCGGGCCATTGAAAAGGCCACCCGCCAGCCGGTGGAACAGATGCACCTGCCCAGCGCCGAGACCATCAACAGCCTGCGCCTGGGCAAGTTTGCGGAAAAGATCACCGAGACGCTGGCCAGCCAGGACGTGGCGAAGTTCCGCGACCTCATCGCCAGCTATGAGCAAGAGCACGACGTTCCGGCCGCCGAGATCGCCGCGGCCCTGGCCGTCATGGCCCAGGGCGGCCAGCCGTTGCTGGTCAACGACCTGCCGGCCGCGCCGGAATACCAGAAGCGTGAGCGCTCCAAGGACGGCTTCGGCTCCCGCGGCCCGACCCGGACGCTGACGGAGGGCAATGCCACCTACCGCATCTCGGTGGGCCGTCGCCAGCGCGTCATGCCCGGCTCGATCGTGGGCGCCATTGCCAACGAGGGCGGGTTGTCGTCGGCGCAGATTGGCGGCATCGACATTCGCTCCGACCACACCCTGGTGGAGTTGCCGGCCGAATTGAGCAAGGACCAGTGGCGGGCCCTGAGCCGGACCCGCATCGGCGGCGAGCTGATCAACCTGGAACTGGACAAGGGACGCCGTCCCTCCAGTGGCGGCGGCTACAACGACCGCAATGACCGCGGCCAGGGCGGGTTCAAGAAGAAGTACGACGGCGATCGCGGCGGCTACCGCGGCGGCGACCGGGACCGCGGTGCCGACGCCGGTGACCGCGGCCAGGCCCACACCGGCCACGGTGGCGGCGACCGCCGCCCCCGCCACGAAGGCGGCAGCCAGAACTTCAACAGCAAGGGCAAGTGGTAATTCACCCTTGATGCGGGCGGCGCTGCCGCCCGCATCATTGCCGCAGTCGCAGTGTGGGCGGTTCCAGCCGGTGGTTGGAACGGCCCACACGGCGCTTAAGTTCAACCGTCCGGGGCGGCCCGTGTGAGATTTCTCATGGCGCCTCGCGGTGATGGATTTCGGCCCGGTTCGGGCGCCGTGGTGTGCGCGCGGAAGGAGTCCGGCGGGGGAGGGGAACTCGATTTCGCATCAGGGAAAACCACTGGTAAAGTATTTTCTCGTTGCCCCCCTAGCTCAGTGGTAGAGCGCGTTCTTGGTAAGAACGAGGTCACCGGATCGATTCCGGTGGGGGGCTCACAAATGGGTGGGCTCGTGTCAAGACGGTTTTGGCCGGCAAGCACGGGCCTGACCCATTTATGGCGGCGTAGCTCAGTTGGTTAGAGCGCACGACTCATAATCGTGAGGTCGGGAGATCGAGCCTCCCCGCCGCTACAAAAACAGCAGGCCAGGAACCCCACGGTTCCTGGCCTGCTTTGTCATGGGCGGGCACCCGTGACGTCGAGCCGGGGGTGGCGGACGTGCCCACTGCGGTGTGTACTGGGAGGGGAGAGGCGCCGGGCTCCGCCACCGTGACGAAAGGACTTGTTGTGGACAGGGTACTGATCATCGGGGGGCACGGAAAAGTTGCGCTGTTGCTGGCGCCCCTGCTCAACGCGGCCGGCGTGGAAGTCGCCGGCGTGATCCGCAATGCCGCGCAGATTGACGATGTTGCGGCGGCCGGGGCCACGCCCGTGGTCCACGACGTCGCATCCTCCTCCGCGGAGGAGCTGGCGGCGCTGCTGGCGGGCTATGACGCCGTGGTCTGGTCCGCCGGGGCCGGCGGCGGCAGTCCCGAACGCACGTATGCCGTGGACCGTGACGCCGCCATCCGCTCCATGGACGCCGCGGTCGCCGCCGGCGTGTCCCGCTACGTCATGGTGTCCTACCTGGGGGCCGGCCCGGACCACGGCGTACCCCCGGACGACAGCTTCTTTCCCTACGCCCAGGCCAAGGCGGCCGCCGACGACCACCTGCGCAGCTGCGCACTTGCCTGGACCATCCTGGGGCCGGGCGCGCTGACCCTGGACGCGCCGACCGGAACCATCGCCACCACGCCCGCACCGCACCGGCGCAACACCTCCCGCGGCAATGTGGCCCTCGTGGTTGCGGCCGCGCTCAAGCGCCCGGACACGATCGGGCGGACCATAGAATTCACCGACGGCGACACCCCCATTGCCGAGGCGCTGACCCTCTAGGGCCGGAGCGCCCGCCCGTCCCGCTCGCCGGATGCACGGCCTTTTCTTGACCCCCGCCCGGGTTCGGGTGTGCACTGATGACACCCGCACGCACGACGCCGTGCCGCGGGGCAACCCGAACGGGCCGAGCCGCCGCAGGGCATGGTCCGGCAAGGAAAGGGCGCCACATGGGCATGCTGAGTACCTGGCTCCGGCGGTTTCTCTGCCCGCCCCGCGTCCCCGAGGTCCCGGCGGTTCCCGCGCCCCCGAGCCTGGAACCGGTATTCGTGCGCTGGTTCACCGGCATGGCGGCCGTCGTGTCCGTGACTCTGTGGCTGGCCATGGCCGAGGTGAACCGGCTGGTGGCCGACGCCGCCACGGCCACCGGACGCAGCGCCTCGGCCAGTTCCCTGCAGGCGCTGGATTCCCGCCTCGGGCAGGAGAACTGGAAACTCTGGAGCACCCTGTCCTCCGGGCTCCGGGTGCAGGTGGCCAATCTGCTGGGCGTCTACACGGTGCTGGACCTGCTGTTTGCGGTCGCCTACCTCAGCCTGCTGTGGCGCTTCTTCCGGCCCAAGGCCCTGCCGCAAGTCCTGCTCGCCGTCATCGCCGCGGGGGAACTCGGCGAGGCCCTGCTCCAGCTCGGTGCCGTCGCCGGGCTGCGTGCCGGCGCCGTGCCGGACATCCTGGGGCCCTCCCTGGTGGCAACGTGGGCCAAGTGGGGCGGCCTGGGCCTGCTGGTCGTGGCCGTGTTCGGCTATGGCACTTTCCGGGACAGGCTCCGGCGTTCGCTGCACCGGGCACGGCGTGCCCTGTTCTTCCAGCGCGTGTCCGTCGCCGTCGTCGTGCTCATCTCGGTGCTGTCGCTGCTGCCCATCCCCGGCGTCAGCGACCAAATGCCGGACACCGAACGCGCCTGGGCCCCGCACGGGCCGGCGTCCTTGCACTTCTGGGTCACCAGCGCGGCCGTGCTGGTCGTCGGCGCCGGACTCTTTGCCCTCGGCCGCCGGCGCAGCGAACTGGCCTGGGACCTCTTCTGGCCCGGACCCACGACCCCCAAACTCCGGCCGAACTACCTGTGGTGGACCTATGGGCCGGCGGTCCTGCTGCTGGGCATGCTCCTGGTGATCGTCACCGGCGGACTGGTCAACTGGCCCAACGACCAGTTCTGGTATTTTCTGGCCGTCCCGCTCGGGCTTGCGGGCCTCAGCCTCGCCATCTCCGTGCTGCTGGGACGCCAACTGCCCGCCGCCGCCCATCCCGCCGACCCCGGCCGGGCCGTGGACATCTGGCGCTGCGGGGACGTGCTCTCGATGGTGTTTGTGGCCGCCGGCGGCATGGCCCTGGTGCGGTCATTCACGGCGCCCGTGGCGCTGGAGCTTGCCGCGCGGATGGCGGGGCGCGGCGTCGGCCGCGGCGCCGTCGACGCCGGCTGGTCGCCGTTCTTCCTGCTGGCCGGCTTTGTCATTGTGGTCGCGGCCTTCCCGCTGGGGGCGTTGATCGTGCGCCTGAGCTGGGACAGGCTGCTGATGCCCCCCGTCCGTGCCGGCAGCGCCACAAAAAGGGTCTCCGCCGCCACCGTGGCGGTGTTCGCCGTGGTCCTGGCCGGCCTGACGTTTGTGCCCACGGGCTTCAGCAACTACCTGGGCGTGGCGGGCACCGCGGTCCTCGCGGTCGGGTCCTGGGCCATGGTGGTCGGGTTCCTGGTGGTGGCCCTGCAGCGCCAGCGGCCGCTGCCGGTGTTCGAGCGGCTGGGGCTGCGGGCCACACCCGTGCTGACCATCATCGCCGTCGTCCTGGCCCTCGGCTCCGTCAACGGCGGTGATCCACGCCTGCACGCCGTCCGGCAGGCCGCCGACCCGGGCGTCGGGGCCGCGCAGCCCGTCACCGCCCGCGAGACGCTCCAGGAACGATTTGACGCCTGGCTGGGCACCAGCATCGGCTGCCGGCAAACCATCCCCGGCGCCGCCGCGCCGGCCGGCGTGAGGATCCGCCCCATGCTCCTGGTGGCTGCCGAAGGCGGCGGCATCCGCGCCGCCAGTTGGACGGCGCAGGCCTTTGACGCGCTGGCGTCGGCGGGCCCGTGCGGCAGCCAGGCCGTGCTGTTTTCCAGCGGCGTCAGCGGCGGCTCCCTCGGACTGACCCTGGTGCACCTCTACGGCGGGCCCCGGGCCGTGGCGCTGATGCCGGACGTCGCGGATACGCGGGCGCTCGCGGCAAGCGTGGCCGGGGCCGCGGTGGGGGACATGATTGGCTCCGGCACCGGCCTCATGGTGCCGACGACCATCGACGGCGCGCGGGCATGGAATGACCGGGCCGGGCTGATGGAGTCCCTGTGGACCCAATCGGCCGCCAGGCTGGCGGAACCGTTCACCGCGGAAGTCGCCGGCCCGGCCGGCGCGCTGATCCTCAATTCGACGGATGCGCTCAGCGGCTGCCGCCTGTTGATCAGCCAGCTTGACCTGCCCGACCCCGCGGCGGCGGTCCCGGCCGGGACCGTGCACCCCTCCTGCGTGGACAGCCGCAGCCTGCCGCTGTCCATCGACCTCTATGACCAGCAAAGGACATGCCCGCTGTTCCTGCGCTGGTCCACGGCCGCCCTGCTCTCGGCACGGTTCCCCATCATCTCCCCGGCCGGCCGGGTGGCGGCGGTGACCGCCGACGCGCAGGGGCAGCCCGGATGCCGGACGGACGGCGGCTACCAGGCCATCGACGGCGGCTACTCGGAAGGCTCCGGGCTGGGGACGGTCAGTGACGTTTGGCCCGCCCTTGCCGAGATGATCCGCAACCACAATGCCTGCGCCGGCGCGCCCGGCGATGCCGGGTGCGCCGGGGCCCCGGTCACCGAGGCCACCCGGGACATCATTGTGCCGGTCTTCCTGTACCTGCAAAATTCGCCCGGGGCGGACATTGTCCCGCGCGCGCCCAAGGCCGCCGGTGAATTGGCCATTCCGCTGGTGGGCCTGAACGCCAAGAGCCTGCAGTCGGCGTCCTCGACCTGGCTGCAACGGCTCGAGGGGTCCGCGGACGTCTGCCCACTGGCACAGGCAGAGAGCGCGTGCCAGCGGGCCGCCGCCTACGTGCGCACGGCACTCAACGGCCATGCCGCCGTCGTGGTGGCCCCCAGCAGCGTGCCGGCCCTGGTACCGCCGCTGGGCTGGTCGCTGTCGCCGATGAGCCAGGCCCAGCTGACCGCCGCGATGCGGACCGAGGCCGGCACGCTGGCGGGCCCGGGCGCCGCGCCCAGGTTCGCCAACCTGCTGGCGTTCCTGCGGCGCGCCGGATAGGTGGTGCAAATCGCCAGCCCCCGCAGCCCTGTGTTGTAGGGAGACACAACATCATTGGCCGCCCGGCCCGTATACGGTAGATGTATGTCTAGCACCGTCGGCAGCGCCGCATCGAACAAACCCGTCCGCCCCCGCAACATTCCGGCCGAGATTGCCCGGTCCTGGCTTCTGGTGCCCGCAACCCGGCCCGAGATCTTCGACGAGGCGGCGAACTCCCGTGCCGACGCCATCGTGCTTGACATCGAAGATGCGGTCGACCCCAAGAACAAGGCCGATGCCCGCGCCGACGTCATCAAATGGCTGCGCGACGGCGGCAAGGCATGGGTGCGCATCAATGACGTGCACTCGGACTTCTGGGCCGACGACGTCGCCGGGCTGCGCAACAATCCCAACCTCTTGGGCGTCATGCTGGCCAAGACGGAAAACGCGGAGCAGGTCAAGGAGACCTACCACCGCCTCGACGGCAAGACGCGCGTGCTGGCCCTGGTCGAGTCCGCGCTCGGCATCGAGGAAGCCAACAACATCGCCCGCGCCGAGGGCGCCTTCCGCCTGGCGTTCGGCTCCGGCGACTTCCGCCGCGACACCGGCATGGCGGCGGACCGTGAGGCGATGGCCTACCCCCGGGCCAAGCTCGTGGTCGCCAGCCGGGTCGGCAACCTGCCCGGCCCCATCGACGGCCCCACCGTGGGCACCAACCACCCGATCCTGCGCGAACAGTCCGCCATCACGGTGACCATGGGCATGACCGGCAAATTGTGCTTGGCGATCGACCAAACCACCATCATCAACGAGGTCATCAGCCCCACCCCCACCGACGTCGCCTGGGCCACCGACTTCATGGATGACTTCAACGCCCGCGGCGGCGTCATCCGCGACGGCTCCGACCTGCCCCGCCTGGGCCGGGCCGAAAAGATCCTCAAGCTGGCCGTGGCGTACGGCGTCCAGCCCGCCGTCTAGTTCGATGTCTGAGCCCCTCGAGCCCCTCGAGCCCACGGGCCCGGGGGCCGGCTCTGCCCAGGCCCTGGTCCGCGGGGTCTCGTGGACGCCGGCCGGGCCCGCCCTGTCGCTGACCACGGACGACGGCGACACGTATCTGCCGCTTCGTCCCGGGCAGTGGCTGCGGTTCCGGGTGCGGTCCGGGGTGGGCGTGCCCGCCCGGTACTGCCTGGGCTACACGGTGGTGCAGGGGCCGACGGATACGCGGCATTTTGCGTGCCCCACACACCAGCCCGCAGCGCGCGGCTACCAGTGCGGCTCATGCTTTGCCCGCGACGACTTCCGGTTCATGCACGATTTCCACCGCAGCGGCATCGCTCCTGCCGGCCTGAGGGCCTATTTGGCGCAGCCGCACTGGCTCTACATCGCCACCTTTGCCGACGGCGCCGTCAAGGTCGGCACGGCGTCGCAGCGGAGCAAGTGGAGCCGTTTGGCCGATCAGGGGGCCGTGGCGGCGCAGTATGTGGCGCGTGCGCGCGACGGTTCCGTGGTGCGGGTCCTGGAGGACCTGGTGAGCAGCGACTTGGGGTTCACGCAGTTTGTCCGCGGGAGCGCAAAGTTTCATGCCTTGCTTTCACCGCGGCCACCGGCGCTGCTGGAGACCGCCAATGGTGAGGCCGCCGGGCAAGTCCGTGCGATGCTCGACGGGGTTGCCCTGGACGGCTTTGACGTGGTCCGCGAGTCGTGGGAGCCCAGCCCCTGCTCCGGCACGATCACCGGACCGACTCCGCGAATCGCCTATCCCCGACCGCTGGATGCCGGAGGGCACGGAATGCGGCTGGAATCGATGGCCGGCAGCCACGCACTGGTCACCCTTGACGACGCGGACCCGGTGTTTTTGGCGGACCTGTCGGCGCTGAAGGGCCGCAAGATCCACTGTGGCGACTACGCAACCGACGTCCCGGCCCTGCAGGAATCCCTGTTCTAAGAACTCATCTAGACTTGAATGGTGCTTAACGACTTTTGGGAAACTGCGCCGGCCGCCTACAAATATGCGGTCTTTGGCGGCATGGGCCTGACCGCGCTGGGCATCATCATCGTTGTCATCGGCGCCCTCTCGAGCACGCCGGCACTGACGTTTGTCGGATTGCCCTTCATCGGCGTCGGACTCGTGGCGCACATGGCATCACTGTTCCTGCGCGGGCGCGCCGTTCGCAAAGCGCTCAAGAAAGCCGAAAAGCGCGGCTGATCCGACCCCCGCAAAATCGTCACGGCCATTGCCACGAGGCGTCAGTGGGCTGCCGGCTCGCCCTTCGGGGCCGTCCGCAGCGTGCGCAGGCACATGACCGCGGCGCCGAGCATGAGCGCCACGCCCACCATGGACACCAGCCCGGAACCGGAATCAAAGGCATGCCGGGCCGACTCAAGCAGCGCGGCGGCCTGCTCCGCGGGCAGCCCGGCGGCAACATCGATGGCACCGCCCAGGGTCTGGCCCGCCGCTTGCCGGTCCGCGGCCGCGAGATGGGCTGGGACGGCAACATTGAGGCGGTAGGCGGCGGCCAGGATGCTGCCCAGGACGGCGGTGCCCAACACCGAGCCGACCTCGTAGGCGGTCTCCGAAATGGCCGACGCCGCACCGGCCTTGGCGGGCGGGGCCGCGCTGAGAATGAGGTCGTTCGAGATGGTTTCGGCCACGCCGACGCCGGCCCCCAAGATGGCGAACGCGATCACTATGCCGGCCACGGACCCGCTGCCATTGAGCCAGACGGACAGGAAGCCGGCGGCATTGAGCAGCAGGCCGCCCGCCACCAAGAGCGACGGCCGTACGTACCGGGCCAGTGATGCCGCCGCAAACCCCGTGGCAATGGAGATGACCAGCCCCGGGACCAGCACAAAGGCGGCCTGCGTGGGGGACAGGCCCACCACCAGTTGCAGGTGCTGCGTGACGAAGTACAGGAAACCGACCAGGGAAAAGATGCTCAGCAGGTTTGCCAGCACGCCGCCGCTGAAGACGGGGTTGGAAAACAGGCGGACATCAAGCATCGGGTTCCCTTGCCCGAGCTGGCGCCGCACAAAAGCGACGCCCAGGACCAGGCCCGCCGCGATCAGCGCCGCGTTCCAGGCCGTGAGCCCCGTCTGGGCGACCTCCTTGATGCCAAAAATGGTGGGGACCATGGCGCCGAGGGACAGGGCGATGCTCACCGGGTCGATCCGGCCCGGCGCCGGGTCCTTGGAGGCCGGCACAAAGATGGGCGCCAGGATCAGCAACGGAACCAGGACCGGGACGGACAGCAGAAAGACCGAGCCCCACCAGAAGTGCTCCAGCAAGAACCCGCCCACGATCGGACCCAGCGTGGCGCCGCCGGAAAAGCAGGCCGCCCACACGGCGATGGCGGTTCGGCGCTGGTCCTGGCGGACAAAAATGTTCCGAATGAGCGACAAGGTGGAGGGCATGAGCATGGCGCCGAACACGCCCAGCAGGGCGCGGCAGCCGATGAGCGTTCCGGCGTCGGGGGAGAAGGCCGCCAGCACGGACACGACGGCAAAGCCCGTGCTGCCCAACAGCAGCAGGCGGCGCCGGCCTAAGCGGTCGGCCAGGCTGCCCATGGGAACCAGCAGGGCCGCCAGGACCAGCGGATAGACGTCGATGATCCACAGCAGCTCCGGTGCCGACGGGACGAGGGCCAGCGAGATGGAGGGAATGGCGAAGCTCAGCACGGTGTTGTCCACGGAGACCAGCAGCACCGGCAGCATCAACACGGCCAGCGCCACCCAGGCTCGGGCCCGGGCTCGCGGGGATTCGTGGAGTGTGCCCGGTGCCGCTGCGTCAAGTGTCAAAGCCATGACAACAATTCTAAACCGTCTAGACGGTACAGTAAACCGTCCGGACGGTGCAGTTCATCACTCTTGTAGGCTGGACTGATGACCAACCAACCGTCGGCCCGGGACCGGGTGCTGCAAGCCTATGAGGAATTGCTGATCAATGACGGGCCCCGCGCGGCGACCCTGGACGCCGTGGCCGCCGGCGCCGGCGTCTCCAAGGGTGGGTTGCTTTACCACTTCAAGAGCAAGGAAGCCCTGACCGCGGGGCTGTTGGAAAAACTGCGCGCCCTGGCCGCGCAGGACTTTGACCTCATGGCCAGGGATCCGGCCGGCTGCGCCAGCTACTACGTGCGCACCAGCGTCTTTGGCGGCACCACCTTTGATCGGGCCGTCGTGGCGGCCATGCGCCTGGCCCAGGGCGAGGACGACACCGTCAGGGCCGCATTCTCCGAAATTCACGCACGCTGGTACCAATTGATCCTCGGCGACGTGGGGGATCCCGCCGTCGCCCGGGCCATCATGCTCCTGGGCGACGGCTTGTACTACAACGCGGCCCTGTTCGGGCTGCCCACGTCCGAGAAGACCAGTGGGAGCGACGCCGTCGACGTCCAGGCGCTGTTGCGGGTGGTCGAGCAGATGCGCGCCGGCGCCCGGCCCTAGCGTGCGGGGCCCGCCGGCACAACGATAGGCTTGGGGCCATGACCATCAACCCGCAGCTGCAGGGGCGCAGCTATCCCGCCGGAGACGCATACAGCGTGGGCCGTGAATCCATTCGTGAGTTTGCCCGGGCCGTCAAGGCCGGCCATGCCGCCCATTTTGACGTCGCAGCCGCCCGGGCGCTCGGGCACGCMGACCTCGTGGCCCCGCCAACCTACGCCATCATCGTCGCCCAGCGCGCCGACGCCCGCCTGATCAACGATCCCGAGTCCGGCATCGACTTTTCCCGCGTGGTGCATGCGGAACAAAAATTCACCCACCACCGCCCCATCGTGGCCGGCGATGAACTGGTGGCCGAACTCCACGTCGACACCGTCCGCGCCATGGGCGGCGGGGCCATGATCACCACCCGCGCCGAGATTTCCAGTGTGGCCGGCGACGCCGTGGCCACCACCGTCTCCGCCATCCTCGTCCGCGGGGAGGGGCAGTGAGGAACATTGCAGATCTCGCCGTCGGGCAGGAAATCGGCGCACGCACCCTGGAAATTTCGCGGGCGGACCTGGTGAGGTACGCCGGGGCCTCGGGCGACTTCAACCCAATTCACTGGAACGAACGCTTTGCCCGGGAGGTGGAGCTGCCCGGCGTCATCGCCCACGGCATGTTCACCATGGGCGCGGCCGTGCAGCTGGTCACCGACTGGGCGGGCGATCCGGCGGCCGTGATTTCCTATGGAACGCGGTTCACCAAGCCCGTGCCGGTGGCAGACCTCGACGGCGGGCCGGGCGCCGTCGTCGAGGTGACCGGTATCATCGGCGCACTTGACGCCGACGCCGCCACGGCCCGGGTCGACCTGACGGTCACCCTCGATGGACAGAAAGTGCTCGTCAAGGCCCAAGCCACCGTCCGCGTGGCGTGAGTGATGTCAGGGCCTGGCGCAACCGGGTAATCACCGCGGACACCGGTTTCGGGCTGGTGCCGGCCTTCCTGCTGGCCCGGGTGGGGCGCAGGCCAACCCCGTCCGCGGGGGCCAAAAATGTTGCCGCTAGGCTTGAAGCGTGAGTGAAAAGATGCTGCTAAGTTCCCTGACCACCCTGGGCGTGGGCGGTCCCGCCCGCCGTTATGTCGAGGCGGCCACCGAGGCGGAGATCATCGCCGCCGTCCGGGCCGCGGACGACGCCGGTGAGCCCCTTTTGATTGTGGGCGGCGGTTCCAATCTGCTCGTCTCCGACGACGGCTTTCCCGGCACGGTCCTCAAGATTGCCAGCCAGGGGTTCAAGGCGACCTCGGAGGACTCCTGCGGCGGTGCGTCCGTGGTGGTTGCCGCCGGCCATGACTGGGACGACTTTGTCCACCAGTCCGTCCTGCACGCCTGGAGCGGGCTGGAGGCGCTGTCCGGGATCCCCGGGCTGACCGGGGCCACGCCCGTGCAAAACGTGGGGGCCTACGGCGCCGACGTCTCCCAAACGATCGCCGCCGTCCGGGTCTGGGACCGGGACAAGAACGCCGTGCGCACCTTCACCAACTCCGAACTGAAGTTTGGCTACCGGGACTCCATCATCAAGGCCACCACGGTGGACGGCTCGCCCCGCTACGTGGTCCTGACCGTGGAGTTCCAGCTGTTGCTGGGCCGGATGAGCGCGCCGGTGAAGTATGCCGAGCTGGCCCGCCGGCTGACCGTTGAGGTGGGCAGGCGGGCCGGCGCCCTGGACGTCCGGCGCGCCGTGCTGGCCCTGCGCGCGGCCAAGGGCATGGTGCTGGATCCGGCCGATCGTGACACCTTTTCCACCGGCTCCTTCTTCACCAACCCGATTGTCGGCGCCGCCGAGGCGGCCGCCCTCCCCTCGGACGCCCCCCGCTACCCGGCCGCCGACGGGGACCGGGTCAAGCTCAGCGCCGCCTGGCTCATTGAGCGGGCCGGCTTTGCCAAGGGCTTTGGGCTGGAGGACGGCGCGGTGGCCTCCGGCCGGGCCGCCCTGTCCACCAAGCACACGCTGGCCATTACCAATCGGGGCCGCGCAACGGCGTCGGACGTGCTGGCCGTGGCGCGCACGGTGCGCGACGGCGTCGAACGCAAATTCGGCATCACCTTGCACCCCGAACCCGTCCTGGTGGGGTGCAAGCTCTAACGCGCCCTGCCGCTTTAGGGCGCACCCCGTACTCCGGTAGGGGGTCAAGACGGCTCCCGGGTGTGATGTGCAGGGGTGCTGGGCTCCGTAGCGTTAATGCAAGATTCAGATACTTCCATTAACGCGGCGATTGCAGGTGCCGCGATGCCTCAAAGGAGCGCGATGTCCTCGGCCACACTTGACACCACCGACCTATTTGCGGAGGCGCCCGCCCCGGTCCGGAAGAAACCTGCCCGGGACCGCCATGTCACCGACTTCATCCAGTTGTGCGAGCAGGTCCGGGCCGCCGGGCTCATGGAACGCAACATCAACTGGTACGTGGGCCGCTTCATCCGCCAGGGCCTGGGGTACCTGGCCATTCTGGCGCTATTTCTGACGCTGGGACAGTCCTGGTGGCAGCTGGTCACCGCCGTGCTGCTCGCCTTCCTGTGCACGCACACCGCGTTTCTCTCCCACGACGCCGCCCACCGCCAGGTCTTTGCCTCGGCCAAGAAGAACGCCTGGTTGGCCCGCATTGCCGGGAACCTGTTCGTCGGCCTGAGCTACGGCTGGTGGATGAACAAGCACGGCAAGCACCACCTGAACCCGAACAAGATCGGCGTCGACGGCGACATCGATCCCGGAGCCCTCGTCTTCGATCCCGAAAACGCCGCCAAGCGCACCGGCTTTGCCAAGTGGTTTGCCCGCCGCCAGGGCGCCTTCTTCTTCCCGCTGCTGACGCTGGCCGCACTGGACCTGCACTTCTCCGCCATCGGCCGGGTGCTCGATCGCAAGCAGATTGTGCCCCACCGCAAGGCCGAGATCGCCATGCTGGTGGTTCGCCTCGTCATCCTGCCGGCCTTCACCATCTGGTTCCTGGGCTGGGGAATCGGCCTGGCATTCATCGCCGTGCAGATCATGGCCCTGGGCGTCTACATGGGCGGCTCGTTCGCCCCGAACCACAAGGGGATGCCGCTGGTGCCCAAGGACGTCAAGATTGACTTCATGCGCCGCCAGACCCTGATGAGCCGCAACATCTCCGGCGGCTGGTGGGTCGACGCCGGCATGGGCGGGCTGAACTACCAGATCGAGCACCACCTGTTCCCCACCATGGCCTCCAAGAACTTGAAGGCCGTCCAGCCGATGGTCCGGGCCTACTGCGCTGAGCGCAACATCACCTACACGGAGACCACGCTGGGTCAGTCATACATGATCGTCATGCGCTACTTGAACCGCGTGGGCCTGGGCCAGCGCGACCCCTTCGAGTGCCCCATCACCGCACAGCTGCGCTCCGCCCGCTGACCGGCGAAACCGTCGGGGTCCGGGTGCGGCCGAACGTCGCCGGCCCGGCCCGGGCGGGGGAGCGGCCGGGGCTATATTGGGGGCATGAGCGCCACAGTCTCACCCACCACGGTTGCCCGCCTCCGGCTGGCCAGCCAATGGATTTTACCGCCAACGTCCGCCAGTCCCGCGCCGGGGCCGGCGGACGTTGTGCGTTGGCTGACGGCCCTGCAGGGTCAGGACTTTTCCGGGGCCTTGTGGTCGATCGGCCTGCGTGCCCCCGGCGCCACGCGCGACGACGTCATGGCCTGCTTCAATCGCGGGGAGATCGTCCGGTCCTGGCCCATGCGGGGCACCCTGCATGTCACGGCCGCCGAAGACCTGGGCTGGATACTCGGCCTCACGGGCGGGCGGATGGTCACCGGCATGGCGGGCCGCCATCGCCAGCTGGGCATCACGACGCCGGACCTTGAGCGGGTGCGCGACGTCGCCCTGGCGCTGCTGGAACCGGCGGGCGGGCAGGTGTCCGGCCGGGCCACCCGCGAGGAGCTGCTGGCCGCCTTCCGCGCCGCCGGCCAGCGAACAGACGCTCAGCGCGGCATCCACCTGCTGTGGCTGCTGTGCCTGACGGGCACGCTGGTGCAAGGACCCCTTGAAGGCGGGGCCGGGAACGGAACGCAACAGCAATTTGTCCTCATGGATGCGTGGATTTCACGTCCGCGGGTCCTGGCGCGGGACGCGGCCCTGGCCGAGCTGGCGTTGCGCTACTTCCGCAGCCACGGCCCGGCCACCGTCAGGGACTTCCAGTGGTGGACGAAGCTGACGCTCAAGGACGTCACCGCGGGGCTGGCCCAGGCAAGGGGCCAGCTGGCGTCCCTTGACTGCAACGGTGTCACCCATTGGCTGGCCCCGGAAACCGCGGCGTTGCTGGGGAGCGGCCCGGCGCCGGGGGCCCGCTCGGTGATTTTGCTGCCCGGCTTCGACGAATTCCTGCTCGGCTACTCCGACCGCGGCGCCGCCCTGGCGCCGGACCACGCGGCACTGACCGTGCCCGGGGGCAACGGCATGTTCAAGGCGACGGTCGTGGCCGGCGGCCAGGTGGCCGGGACCTGGCGCAAGGCGAAAGGGGCGGCCGAAAAGCGGCGGGAAGTCGCCGGCGTCGTCCTGCCCGAACTCTTTGGCGGGCTCAGCCCCGCACGGCACCGGGCGCTGGAAAAATCCGCGGCGACCTACGCCCGCTTCTTAAACACCGACTGACCCGCAGTAGATGTCGAATTTTGCCGAAAATCGGGGAAATTTCGACATCTATTGCGGGTCAGTTGGGGAAAACGGGAAAGGGAATGGTGCTAGCGTGTGCCGACCGCGATGTTCAGCATGCGGCGCAGCGGCTCGGCGGCACCCCAGAGCAGCTGGTCCCCGACCGTGAAGGCGCTGATGTATTCCGGACCCATCTCCATCTTGCGGATGCGGCCCACCGGAACATCCAGCGTGCCGGAGGCGGCCACCGGGGTGAGGTCCGCCATGGAGGCCTCCTTGGTGTTCGGCACCACCTTGGCCCACTCGTTGTCGGCGGCCAGCAGCCGCTCGATTTCGGCGACGGACAAATCTTCGCGGAGCTTGAGCGTGAGCGCCTGGGAGTGGGAGCGCATGGCGCCGATGCGCACGCACAAGCCGTCCATGATGATGCGGTCCTCGGCGGTGGTGCCCAGGATCTTGTTCGTCTCCACGCCGGCCTTCCACTCCTCCCGGGACTGCCCGTTGCCCAGGTCCGCGTCAATCCACGGGATCAGGGAGCCGGCCAGCGGCACGCCGAACTGGCTGGAGTCGATGCCCTCGCGCTGGTGGGCCAGGACCTTGCGGTCAATTTCCAAGATGGCCGACGCCGGGTCGTCCAGTTCGCTGGAGACCTCCCCGTTGAGCGTGCCGAACTGGTTCAGCAGCTCGCGCATGTGCCGGGCGCCGCCGCCGGAGGCGGCCTGGTACGTCATGGAGGTGCCCCATTCGACCAGCTTGTTCTTGAACAGGCCGCCCAGGCCCATGAGCATGCAGGAGACGGTGCAGTTCCCGCCGATGAAGTCCTTGGTGCCGTTGGCCAGGCCCTTGTCGATGACGTCGCGGTTGATGGGGTCCAGGACGATGATGGAGTCCTCGTCCATGCGCAGCGTGGAGGCGGCGTCCAGCCACAGCCCGTCCCAGCCGCGGCCGCGGAGTTCGGTATGCACGCGCTTGGTGTAGTCCCCGCCCTGGGCGGTGACGATAATGGGCAGCTTGGCCAGCGTGTCCAGGTCAAAGGCGTCCTCCAGTGTTCCGGTGCCGCCAAATTCGGGGGCCGCGCCGCCCGCGTTGGAGGTGGAGAAGAAGACGGGGTTGATGGTTGCGAAGTCGCCTTCGGCCTGCATGCGCTGCATCAGGACGGAACCGACCATGCCGCGCCAGCCAACCAGGCCTACGGAGGGAACACTGTTGAGGGTCATGACCCCCAGTTTAGTGGGGCCGGCACATCTGGCGAAGTTCGTTTCACGAGATGAACGGCGCAGCTACTCCGGGGCCGCGAACTCGGAGTCGCCCCGGGCCCACAGCGTGAACCGGTATTCGGTGCCGTTCGCCGACGTGTGCCAGCCCTCCCGCGGCGTCGCCCCGCGGAAGGTCCACTCCGGTCCCAGCACCGGCGCCTGCGTGTCCCCCGGCACGTCCGTGTTGATGACGGTGACGACCGCGACGTTGGTTTCCGCCAATACCTGGTCAAAGATCTGCCCGCCGCCAATCACCCAGACCTCGTTGCCGCCGGGGGATAGCTGGGCCTCCACCAGGGCCTCGGCCACGGAGTCCAGCACGACGGCGCCGCTGGCCTCGGGCGTCCCCGCCCACCCCGCCTGGCGGGTCACCACAATGTTGGTCCGCCCGGGCAGCGGGCGGAACTTCTCCGGGAACGACGCCCAGGTCTTGCGGCCCATGACCACCGGGTGGCCCAAGGTGACGCGCCGGAAATGGGCCAGGTCCTCGGGCAGCCGCCACGGCATGCCGCCGTCGCGGCCGATCACGCCCTGGTTGGTCTGGGCCCAGATCATGCCAATGATCGGGGCGGTGAACCGGTACAGGGTCGGCAGCTCGGGGGTGGGGGAGTCGGCGCTCATACGGCGATCGGGGCCTTGATGGTGGGGTGGTGGCGGTAGTTGACCAAGTCGAAGTCCTCGTAGGCGTAGTCAAAGATGGACTCCGGCGTGCGGGCGAAGCGCAGCTGCGGGTACGGGTAGGGCTCCCGCGAGAGTTGTTCGGCGACCTGGTCGAGATGGTCGTCGTAGATGTGCACGTCGCCGCCGGTCCAGATGAACTCGCCCGGGTCCAGGTCCAGCTGGTGCGCCACCATCATGGTCAGCAGCGCGTAGGAGGCGATGTTGAACGGGACGCCCAGAAACGTGTCGGCGGAGCGCTGGTACAGCTGGCAGCTGAGCTTGCCGCGACCGTTTTCCGCCGGCGCCACGTAGAACTGGAAGAACGCGTGGCACGGCGGCAGGGCCATGTTCGCCAGCTCGCCCACGTTCCAGGCGGAGACAATGTGCCGGCGCGAGTCCGGGTTGGTGCGCAGCGACTCCATGACCCGGGCGATCTGGTCGATGTGCCCGCCGTCCGGGGTGGGCCACGAGCGCCACTGGACGCCGTAGACCGGACCCAGCTCGCCGGCGTCGTCCGCCCACTCATTCCAGATCGTCACGCCGTTGTCCTGGAGCCAGCGCACATTGGAGTCCCCGCGCAGGAACCAGAGCAGCTCCATGGCGACCGACTTGAAGTGCACCCGCTTGGTGGTGATCAGGGGGAAACTCTCCGAGAGGTCGAAGCGGAGCTGGCGGCCAAAAACGCTGCGCGTGCCGGTGCCGGTGCGGTCCGACTTTGCGGTGCCGTTGGCCAGCACGTCGCGCAGCAGGTCCTCATAGGGGGTCACAATAGTCACGCGCACCAGTCTACTGGTCAGCTACCGCAGGTCGAGTGCGTAGATAAGGCGGTTCCCGGGCGCGGGAACCGCCTTATCTACGCACTCGAGCGGGGAGTCAGTCCTCGTAGGGCCTGAACTGCTCCACGGCGAGGATCCAGCCCGGCTCGGCGACCGAGACGTGGGCAACCAGCACCTCCCCGGGCGCCAGGTGGGGATCGGAAATGGGCAGCCTGGCGGACAGCTCCGGGTCCATGTGCAGGGCCAGCGCACCCAGGACGGTGGGCAGGACGGGGCGGTGCGTGCACAAGGCCACGGGGCTGGATTTGGCCAGTAGCCCCTCCACCACCGCGGCGACCTTGGCCGGCTTGCGCTTGTGGTCGGCCTCGGTCAGCCAGGTGACCACCTTGACCTTGGCCTTGGTGGCCTGGGCATACGGGGAGATCGTGGCGATGCAGCGCATCCACCCGCTGGTGAGGATCTTCCCCGGATGCCAGGACATCAGCAGGCGCTGCACATACAGCGCCTGACGCTTCCCGGTCGCGGCCAGCGGGCGTTCACCCTCGGCCCGGGTCCAGGCCGAACGGGGCTTGGCCTTGGCATGGCGGATGACCAGCAGCGGCCAGGTCGCCAGGGCGTCGGAGGCGAAGGCGGACACGAGGGCCTCCAGGGGCTCCTGGTCGGAGGGGTTGGAGAGCAGACCGCGCGCCTTGTTGGGACTGCACCACAGGGCGGTGTCGACCTCCTTGCCGTCGGGAATCRGGGGCATGTCGTCAACGGCCGCGGCCCAGTACCGGACCTCCTTGATCCCCGGCTTGACGGCGTAGCGGATGGTCGGCAGCGGGATGCCCAGGGTGATGGCCAGGCCCACTTCCTCATGGACCTCCCGGACGGCGCATTCGGGCAGCGTTTCGCCGTTGTCGAGCTTGCCCTTGGGCCAGGACCAGTCGTCGTAGCGCTGGCGGTGGATCAGCAGCACCTCAAGTTTTTTCTTCTTCACCCGCCAGCACAGGGCGCCCGCCGCGAGCACGGACGGGCCGGTGCCGCCGGCGTCGGCCGCTTGCGGCAAATGTTCAGCGCTGCGCATTACCGGCGAAGGGCTGTCCGCTGCCGCGACCTGCCGGCCATCAGCCAGGACTGGATGTCGGTGAGCGGGTCGCCGTTTTCATCCCGGTGGTGGCGCCTCCACGCACCATCGCTGTCCAGGTGCCAGCTGGCCGTCCCGGCATCCAAGTACCGGTCCAGAAGGCTGTTGACGTCCGCGATGTCCTCCTTGTTGCGCAGCTGGACCAGCGCCTCCACGCGGCGGTCCAGGTTGCGGTGCATCATGTCCGCGGAGCCGATGTACACCACCGAGTCCCCGCCGTTGGCGAAGGTGAAGACGCGCGAATGCTCCAGGAAGCGGCCCAAGTGGGACCGGACGGTGATGTTCTCACTGAGCCCGGGAACGCCGGGGCGCAGCGAGCAGATGCCCCGGACGATCACCCCGACGTCGACGCCGGCCTGGGATGCCCGGTACAGGGAGTCGATGATGGATTCATCCACCATCGAATTGACCTTGAAACGCACCTGCGCGGGCAGCCCGGCCCGCTTGTTCGCGATCTCCGTGTCGATGCGCTCGATCAGTCCCGAGCGGACCGAGCGCGGCGCCACCAGGAGTCGATCGAAGGTGGACTTTGGGGCGTAGCCGGACAACTGGTTGAACAGCTTGGAGAGGTCCTCACCCACCTGGTTGTCGGCAGTCAGCAGCCCCAGGTCCTCGTAGTAGCGGGCCGTGCGGGGGTGGTAGTTGCCGGTGCCGATGTGGCAGTAGCGCCGCAGCCCGTCCTGTTCCTGGCGCACCACCAGTGAGAGCTTGCAGTGCGTTTTCAGGCCCACGATCCCGTAGACGACGTGGACGCCGGCCTGCTCCAGCTTCCGGGCCCAGGAGATGTTCGCCTGCTCGTCAAAGCGGGCCTTGATCTCCACCAGGGCCAGGACCTGCTTGCCGGCCTCGGCGGCATCCACCAGGGCATCGACGATCGGGGAGTCCCCGGAGGTCCGGTACAGGGTCTGCTTGATGGCGCGGACCTTGGGGTCGGAGGCCGCCTGCTCCAAGAAGGCCTGGACGGAGGTGGAAAAGGAGTCGTACGGGTGGTGCAGGAGGATGTCGCGGCGGCGCATGGCGGCAAACACGTTGGCCGCCTTGGAGGTCTCGGATTCATTGAGGTCCCGGGACGTGTGGGCCACATGCTTGGGGTAGCGCAGGTCGCTGCGGTCGATGTTGCCGATCACGGAGAGGCCGCGCAGGTCCAGCGGGGCCGGCAGCGCGTACACCTCGGTGGGCTCCACGTCGAGTTCGCGGACCAGCAGCGCCAGGATGTTGGGGTTGATGTCCGTGGTCACCTCAAGGCGGACGGGCGGGCCAAACCGGCGCCGGAGCAGTTCCTTCTCCAGCGCCTGCAGCAGGTTCTCGGCGTCGTCCTCCTCGACCTCCAGGTCCTCGTTGCGGGTGACGCGGAAGGTGTGGTGCTCCAGGACCTCCATGCCCGGGAACAGCTGGTCCAGGTGCTGGGCGATGACCTCTTCGAGCGTGATGAACCGGGCCACCCGCCCGGGCACCGTGCCGGCGCGCGGCCCGTCCACCGAGACCAGGCGCGGAAGCAGGTCCGGCACCTTCAGGCGGGCGAACAGCTCCTTGTCGCTGACTGGGTTGCGCACCACCACGGCCAGGTTCAAGGACAGCCCGGAGATGTACGGGAACGGATGGGCGGGGTCCACGGCCAGCGGCGTCAGGATCGGGAACATCTTCTCCGCGAACATGGTGCTCAGCTGGTCCTTGGCGGCGTTGTCCAGTTCATCCCAATGCACCAGGTGGATGTGTTCGTAGGCGAGTGCGGGACGGATCTGGCCGGCAAAAACGTGCGCGTGCCGGGCCTGCAGTTCATGGGCGGCGGCGCTGATCTGCTCCAGCACCTCGATCGGGCTCAGCCCGGCGGGGGAGGGCACGGCCAGGCCGGTGGCGATCCGCCGCTTCAGCCCGGCCACGCGCACCATGAAGAATTCGTCCAGGTTGGAGGCGAAGATGCTCAGGAAGTTCACCCGCTCCAGCAGGTACAGGTCGGGGTCCTCGGCCAGTTCCAGGACGCGGGCGTTGAACGCCAGCCAGCTCAGCTCCCGGTCCAGGAAGCGGTCCGGGCTGATCTCCCCCTCCGGAATCAGGTTCGGAACAAATTCCGGGATATCGATTCGGTCCTGGGTGGCGCGGGCCGCCGGCACCTCGCCGGAGCCAAACCGTTCCCGCCCAAATGACGCCGCGGTCTGCACGGGGCCCGTATATTCGCGTTTCATCGACAGATCCTCATGGTTGACGCTGCTTTCCCCCAACACTACAAGGCGGGCCGGGGAGCGGGGGGACTCGGGCCGGACCGCTTCGGCACACCCCTAGGTGGACATCGGCCCGTACATGACGTCGGAGTCCCATTTTGTGAACCCCAGCGTCCGGTACAGCGAAACCGCCCGGTCGTTGTCGGCGTCCACGTACAGCATGATCGCGTGCAGCCCGGCGCGCTGGAGGTGCTCAATCCCCTGGACCGTGAGGGTCTTGCCCAGTCCCAGGCCTTGCGCGGCGGGGGTGACGCCCACCACGTACACCTCGCCCATCGCCGCCTGGCCGGTGCGGGCGGGGTGGACCTTGGTCCAGTGGAACCCCAGGATCTCCCCGGAGTCGTTGACGGCCAGGAAGAATCCGGCCGGGTCGAACCAGGGCTCGGCCATGCGGGCCTGAAGGTCGGCCAGGGTCATGGCGCCCTGCTCCGGGTGGTGCGCGAAGGCGGAGGCGTTGGCCGCCAGCCACGCGGCCTCGTCCTGGTGCGGCACAAATGTCCGCAAGCTCACGCCGTCGGGCACGGCCAGGGTGCTGGCCGGCGGGGTCGACGCCGGCTGGCGGACCAGGCGCATCCGCCACAGTTCGCGGATGGCCCGGTAGCCGTAGCTGGCCGCGAGGTCGGCGGCGGCCTCATGGTCGCCGTGCGACCACGCCCGGATGCCGCGGAGCCCGCGCACCTCCACCAGCTTGTCCACCAGCATGGAGCCAACGCCCTCGTTGCGGTAGTTGGGGTGCACCACGAGCTCCAGCACGCCCTCGTTGCCGTTGAGCACGACGACGGCGACCCCCGCCAGGTCCTGCCCCTCCGTTGCGGAGTTCTCCTCCGGCGCGTAGGTGACCAGGGTCAGGACGGTGTGCGGGCCGGCGTCGTGGGACTTCAACTCGACCACCGTCTGCTCGGAGAACGGCGGATTGCCGTCGACGTCCTCCGCCGCCTCGACCACGGTGAGGATGTCGCGCAGGGTGTCCGGTTCCGGGGCGCCGGCGATTACCGTTACGGGCCAGCTCTCAGTCATTGCGGGGCTCATGTCCTCAGCCTAGTGGCCCCATGTCGGGGAGCGCGAGCCTCGCCGGAACAAAACCGGAATAAGCCCGGCCGGGACGGACGCCGGTTTGCATGCGCGCAAGAAGCTGTTCTAAGGTTTGAGGGCAGCCTGGCCCGCAACCGGATTCTTGCCGGAGGCACCGGGCCCTCGCGAGGGGGATGCACCAGTGGGGTGTCCTCGATACGTTCGACCCGTATGTCCTCCACGAGAAAAAGGTCCGTCCCCGTCCCGGGGCGGACCTTTTTTCCTGCCTGCCATGTCTGGCGGGAACGGGCGGGAACGGCGGGGGATCAGGCGTCGGCGAGTTCGTCGTCAGAGCGCCGGGAAACGGCGAGCCGGTAGCCCACATTGCGGACGGTGCCAATCAAGTTCTCGTAGTCGGAGCCGAGTTTGGCGCGCAGGCGGCGGATGTGGACGTCCACGGTGCGGGTGCCGCCGTAGTAGTCATAGCCCCAGACCTCGTTGAGCAGCTGGGCCCGGGTGAAAACGCGCCCCGGATGCTGGGCCAGATATTTCAGCAGCTCGAATTCCTTGTAGGTGAGGTTCAGGGCCCGGCCGTGGACGCGGGCGGTGTAGCTGTCCTCGTCAATGACGACGCCGGCCGCCTGGATCTCGTGGTTCTCACTCCCCCCGGCGCGGGTGACGGCCAGGCGGATCCGGGCCTCGACCTCGGCGGGTCCGGCAGTGTCAAGGATGACGTCGTCGGCGGCCCAGGATGCCGTCACGGCCGCCATGCCGCCTTCGGTGAGGATCAGCAGCAGCGGCACGCTGATGCCGGTGGCCCGCAGCAACTGCGTCAGCGACCGGGAGCCGGCGAGGTCCTTGCGGGCGTCCACCAGGATGAGTTCGGACGGCTTGGCGTCAAGCAGGGCGGTCGGCACGGCCGGCAGTATGTGCACGACGTGGCTGAGAAGTTCCAGCGCAGGCAAAACGTCCACGGAACTGCCGTGGTTGTTGGTCAGCATGAGTATCTGCGACATGGCTTCCTCCAAGGTGCGGGTGCGCATCTTTGAGCGACAATCCACCGGCCGGCCAGTGGGTTGTTCCACAGTGTACCGCCGGAGTAAGGCAGGATTGAGCTGTGAAGTCATCAATTACGGGACTGGTCGGAATCCTCGCGCTCGCGGCCCTAGTCGCCGGCCACTACGCCGGACTCGGCGCGGTGGTGGGTGTGGCGATGGCCCTGGCCGTCGTTTTTGGGCTGGGCTGGCCGCAGTATTTGGGCCTTCCCGCCCGAAAAACGCTGGGCACCGTGATTGCGTTGACGGGTGCGGCGTCGGCCCTCACCGCCGGGGTGACCACGAATTCCGGCTTCCTGACGTGGACGCCCATCTATATTGCCGTGGGATTTGGCGCGGTCCTGGTGGTCCAGCTGGTCCGCGGCACGGGGCAGGCGCACCGGCTCGAGTCCACCCTGGGTGCCGGGGCGGGCGTGCTCATGGCCGCCTTCGGCTGCGGCTGGGTTGCCTCGCTCCGGCTGCTGGAGGCGCCCGGGCTGACCCTGGTGGCGGCGAGCAGCGCGGCCGTGGCGCTCCTGGTGGGGATGCTGCCGTGGCCCGACCGGGTGGTCGCCCCGCTGGCGATCGTTTTGGCGGCGCTGGCCGGGCCGCTGGCCGCCCTGGTGTTCACTGATGCCGAAGTCGTGGCCGCGGCCGTGATCGGCGCGCTCCTTGCCGCCGTCATTGCGGGCCTGCGCCGCCTGCGCACCCTAGGCGGGGAACCGCGCAACGCCCTCGGCGCGGTTTCCGCCGCCCTGGCACCGGTCGTGTCAGTGGGTGCGTTGGTATATTTCGTCTCCAAACTGCTCCTCGCCTAGGACCCGCCAAGTTCACGATAGGATGGGCGCATGAGCGTACTTGCCTTGGAAATCTTCTTTATCTGCCTGCTGGCCATCGCCGGTCTCACCATGGCCTGGTTTGCAGCTCTGGTGGTGTGGCGCCTGTTCAAGGGCCAGCAGTAACCTGCCATGGCGTTTGAAATCCCCACGGGCCTGATTCCCGAGCTGGTTCCGCTGTCCTGGCTGCTGGGCACCTGGACCGGGAGCGGGCGCCTGGGTACCGGGGAGGCGGACGCCGAGTACTTCACCCAGACGGCCACGTTCACCGCCAACGGCCTGCCCTACCTGCAATATACGGCCGAATCCTGGCTCACCGACGAACACGGCACCAGGCTGCGGCCGTTGTCGGTGGAGACGGGTTTTTGGCAGCTGGACCGGGTCCAGAACGACGCCGACGGCGGCCCCGGCCTGATCCCCGCGGACATTGTGCCGGCGCTGCGCACGGCCGACGACGTCGAGGCGTTGCGCAACGCCGACGGCGGCTTTGACATCATGGCCACCATCATGCACCCGGGCGGGATCGCCGAACTGTACTACGGCAGCATCAAGGGCCCGCAGATCCAGTTGTCCACGGACGCCGTCATGCGCGGGGCCGGCGCCAAGGACTACACGGCTGCCACCCGCATCTTCGGACTGGTCAACGGCGACCTCTACTGGCGCTGGGACGTGGCGGCCCAGGGCCGCTCGCTGGAGGCCCACGCCTCCGCAGCCCTGCATAAAGTCCAGCCGTAACCCGCTTCGGGCCGGTCGGAATAGGCCACCTTGGGAAGGCGTTGTCACCGTTATGAGCTATTTGAGTCCTTTGCTTAATCGTCATGGTGCCGTGCAGGCCGGCGGCCTCGATGCCGGCGTGGCCGCACACTATGGGGATCCCAACCGGGAGCAACGGCTGCTGGCCGGCTACAACGGCAAGCCGGGGACCGCCGTCGTGGACCTGTCCCACCGCGGCGTGGTCACGGTGACTGGACCGGACCGGCTGAGCTGGCTGAACACCTTGTCATCGCAAAGCCTCACGGCCCTGGAACCCAATGTCGGCACGGAGCTGCTGCTGCTGAGCATCCAGGGCCGGATTGAATATGACGCACACGTGGTGGATGACGGCGAGGTGACCTGGCTGATCGTCGAGACGGAGGAAGCGGCGCCGCTGGCGGCCTGGCTGAACTCCATGCGGTTCATGTTGCGCGTGGAAATCGCCGATGCTTCCTCCGAGTGGGCCGTCCTGGGCTCGGTGGCGGAGGTCCCCGAGTGGACGTCGCACCTTCGGTGGTCCGACCCCTGGCCGCACATCGGCGCCGGCGGCTACAGCTACGCGGCCGTCCCCGAGGACCGCCACCCCGGGCTGGAACGGCCCTGGCACGAGTACCTGGTGCCGATGGCGGACCTCGAAGCCGCCGTGGGGGTGCGCCCGCTGGCGGGCGTGTGGGCGGCCGAGGCGCTGCGCATCGCCGCCTGGCGGCCCCGCCGCGGCGCCGAAACCGACGACAAAACCATCCCGCACGAACTCGACCTGCTGCGCACCGCGGTGCACCTGGCCAAGGGCTGCTACAAAGGCCAGGAGACCGTGGCCCGCGTGCACAACCTGGGGCACCCGCCGCGGCGGCTCGTCTTCTTGCAGCTGGACGGCTCCCAGCACACCATCCCCGCCCCCGGCAGCGACGTGCTGGCCGGGGACCGCAAGGTGGGTGTGGTGACGTCCGTGGCCCAGCACTACGAAATGGGCCCGATCGCCTTGGCCCTCATCAAGCGCAACGTGGACCCGGACCTGCCCCTGGACGTGGACGACGCCGGCGAAAAGTATGTTGCCGCCCAGGAACTGATCGTGGCCACCGACGCCGGCCAGGTGGTCGGGCGCAAGACCGGCTTCCTCCGGGCGCCGCGCTAAAACCAACCCAAACCCAGAAGGAAGAACCCATGGAAACCGTGGCAAAACCGTGGCCGGCGTTATGGGCGCTCGTGTTGGGCTTCTTCATGATCCTGGTCGACTCCACCATCGTCTCGGTGGCCAACCCGAAGATCATGGAGGGGTTGCGCACGGACATCAATTCCGTCATCTGGGTCACCAGCGCCTACCTGCTCGCCTACGCCGTTCCGCTGCTGGTCACCGGGCGCATGGGCGATAAATACGGCCCCAAGAAGCTGTACCTGATCGGGTTGAGCGTCTTCACGCTGGCGTCGCTGTGGTGCGGGTTCTCCGGCAGCATCGGCATGCTCATCCTGGCCCGCGCCGTCCAGGGGTTCGGGGCAGCGATGATGACCCCGCAAACCATGGCCGTGATCACCCGCATCTTTGCCCCCGACAAGCGCGGCCCCGCCATGGGGTTTTGGGGCGCCACGGCCGGTGTGGCCATGCTCGTGGGCCCGATCCTCGGCGGCGTCCTGGTGGACGGCCTGGGCTGGGAATGGATCTTCTTCGTCAACGTGCCGGTGGGCGTGGTGGCGTTCGTCATGGCGTCGCGCCTGGTTCCCGTGCTAAAAACGCACAACCACAAGTTCGACCTCCTGGGCGTGGCCCTGAGCTCGGTGGGCCTGTTCCTGCTGGTCTTCGGCATCCAGGAAGGTGAAAAGTACAAGTGGGGGACCATCGCCGGGCCAATCTCCGTGTGGGGCATGATTGTCGCCGGCATCGTGATCCTGGGCCTCTTCGTAGGCTGGCAGGCCGTCACCAGGGGCGAGGCGCTGGTGCCGCTGCACCTGTTCAAGGTCCGCAACTTCTCCCTGGCCAACCTGGCCATCACCACCATGGGCTTTAGCATCACCGCCATGAGCCTGCCGCTGTTCTTTTACTACCAGCTGGTCCGCGGCATGTCACCGACCCAGTCGGCCCTCATGATGATCCCCATGGCCCTGTTCTCCGGCGTGCTGGCCCCGTTTGTGGGCAAGCTGGTGGACATCGTCAACCCGCGCTTTGTGGCCTTCACCGGGTTCATCCTCATGGCCGTCTCGCTGCTGTGGACGGCGTCGCTGATGAGCCCGGACACCCCCATCTGGCTGTTCCTGCTGCCCAGCGGGCTGCTGGGCATTGCCAGTTCCGGCATCTGGGCGCCCTTGTCGACGACGGCGACCCGCAACCTGGGCCCCCGGGAGGCCGGTGCCGGGGCGGGGATTTACAACACCACCCGCCAGATCGGCGCCGTGCTGGGCAGCGCCGCCATTGCCGCGCTGATTTCCGCCCGGCTGGCGGCCGAGATGCCCGCCGGGGCATCCCAGGGGGCCAACGGCGTCTCCGGGCAACTGCCGGCCTTCCTGCAGGCCGGCTTCTCCACTGCCATGGGGCAGTCCATCATCCTGCCGGCCGCCGGCGTGGTCCTCGGCGCGGCCGTCGCCATCCTGTTCGCCAAGCCGCGCCCCGTCGAGGCTATTTACGCCGAGTACGCAGATCAACCGTCGTCTGCAGACCGGCGACACTAAAGCCCGCACGACTCGCCAGCGCGCGGGCGGAGGCGTTGTTGACATCCGCCCGCCACTGAAGGATCAGGCCGGCCGCCAGGGCCTCGTGGCCGGCGATGCTGGTGGCCAGCAGTCCCAGCCCGCGCCGCCGGAACCCCGGGGCGACCAGGGCGCCCAGATGGGCCAGCAGTCCCTGGTACTCGGCGTAGGCGCCGCAGGCCACGGGCCCGTCGTCCCCGAGGCGCCCATCCGGGCCCGCCGGCTCCCGGACGTCCATGAGCGTGAACCTGTGCGGCCGGGATGCCAGGGCGGCGTCGTTGACGTCATCGGGCGGGCACAGGGACTCCAGCAGGACCGCCTCCGGATTGCCCCGCGAGACCATGGGGGCGTCGCCGGCCTGGTGCAGGGGCAGGTCGTCGGCAAAATACACGGCCTGGGTGCCCCGCCCCCGTCCGCCAAAGTCGCGGGTGAGACGCAACATGGTGGCATGGTCGCCCAGCTCGGCGTCGTCGTAGGCGGCCACGGCCGCCAGCACATGGTCCGGCCCGGTGAGGATCGTTTGCTCCCACAGCCGGATGAAGGTCAGCGCGTCGGTGTCGACGGCGTGGACAATGCGCTTGCGCCCGGCGCCCATCACGAGGGAGTTTGTAGGCAGGCCCAGGCCGCGCTCCCACGCCAGCCGGACAATGGGGGCCGAACTCGGCTCAAAAGTCATGAGTCAACGCTACGCCCCGCACGGGTGCGGGTCAGCCGAACAAGATGGCGGCCTCGTCGTAGCGATGCTGGGGCACGGTCTTGAGGTTGCCCAGCGCCGCCTCAAACGGGACATGCACAATCTCGGTGCCCTTCAGGGCCACCATGGTGCCCCAGCGCTCCTCCACCACCGAATCGACGGCGGCCATGCCCAGGCGGGTGGCCAGGACCCGGTCAAAGCTGGACGGGACGCCGCCGCGCTGGATGTGGCCCAGGATGGTGGCCCGGGTTTCAATGCCGGTGCGCGCCTCGATCTCGGGGGCCAGCTGCTCGGAAATGCCGCCGAGCCGGGGCCGCCCGAACGAGTCCAGGCCCCGTTCGGAGTGGGCCGAATCCTTGTGGTCGGGCACAAAGCCCTCGGCCACCACCACCAGGGGCGCGCGGCCGCGGTCGTGTGCCTCCCGGACCCACTCGACGATCTGGTCCATGCTGGTCTTTTGCTCCGGCACCAAGATGGCGTGCGCGCCGGTGGCCATGCCGGCGTGCAGGGCAATCCAGCCCACGTGCCGGCCCATGACCTCGGCGATCATGCACCGGTGGTGGGACTCGCCGGTGGTGCGGAGGCGGTCGATCGCCTCGGTGGCGATTTGCACGGCCGTGTCGAAGCCGAAGGTGTAGTCGGTGGCGTCCAGATCGTTGTCCACGGTCTTGGGCACGCCCACAATGTTCAGTCCGGCCTCGGTGAGGCGCCGGGCCGCGGCCAGCGTGCCCTCGCCGCCGATGGCGATCATCGCATCGATGCCCAGGCGGGCCATGTGGGCCCTGATGACGTCGGGGCCGCCGTCGCCGTCGAACGGGTTGGTGCGGGAGGTGCCCAAAATGGTGCCGCCCTGCTTGGAGATGCCGCGGACCATGTGGCGGGGCAAATCCATGATGTCGCCCTGCACCACGCCGCGCCAGCCGTCTCGGAAGCCGGCAAACTCGTGGCCGTAGACCTTGATGCCCTTTAATACCGCGCCGCGGATCACCGCGTTCAATCCGGGGCAGTCGCCGCCGCTGGTGAGAATACCGATCTTCATCTGTCATGGTCCTTCGAGGGGAGGGGGTCAATGGGGTTTGAGCGCACCATTGAGCTCCTCGCTCCCGCCATTCTAGACGGTCGGCCAACCGGGGCAAGCTCCGCCCGGGCGCCGGACACGGCAGCCGGGCGGCCCTATTTCTTGCGGGCGATGGTCACCGCTCCGCCGGCCACCATGGCCAGCCCGGCGCCAAACAACAGCCACATGGCGCTCTGGCCGGCGTCGAGGTTGAGCCCGAGCTGGCGGGTGAGGATGATCAGAATGCCGACCGTCACCGCGACGGCGCCCCAGACGATGCCGCCCACCCGCACCGGGTGGCCGCCCGCCTCGGCATAGGCGGCGGGCGGCGGGGTGGGCTCGCCGCCGGGGGTGGGCAGCGGCTGCGTGGGATTGCTCATGATTTGCTCCAACGTGTCAGTGGTGGGTGGGGGATGGAACGGGCGGGGCTCACTGGCCGGCCGCGGGAGTCACCGTGACGTTGGCCGCCGCGCCGCCCAGGGAAATGATGATCCCGTGGCCGGTGGCGCCGGGATTGACCTGTGTTGTCGACTTGCCGCCACCGACATTGTCCTCGGTCACCTCTTGGCCGTTGACCCGCAGGACGGCGGCGGCCAGGTTGCTTTCGATCGTGACCGGAATGCCGGCCGGGACCTTGATGACCACCCTGGAGGCGGCGACGTCGATCGGGACGTTGACGTCCTGCGCCAGGGCGGCGTCGTCGAGCATGGTCAAATCAAGGGTGGCGCTGCCCAACACGATGGAGCGCCCGCTCTCCGCGGCGCTGATGCTGGAGGGCGCCCAGGTCTGGTTTTGGAGCAGGCTCCATTGTCCATGGTGGGGCACCATGCTCAGCAGGCCGGCGATCACCAGGGCGATGACGGCGAAGGTGCCCACGCCGCCGGCTGACCGGCCGAGAATGCCGGYGACGATGATGGCCGCCCCGGCCGTGATGCCCGCCGCGGCGGCGGCCGTCGCCACCTGGTAGCCGCCCAGGTCCAGCACGCCGATGCTGTCCAGGATCAGGACGGAGGCGCCCACCAGGACGGCCAGGCCCAGGGCGAGCAGGCTCGCGGCCGCGCCCAGCCGTGCCTTGGGCCTGCCGGCCAGCGGCCCATTGGGGCCCAGGGGTCCTTGGGGGCCCAGCGGCCCGTTCGGCCCGAGCGGTCCGTTCGGCCCGAGGGGTCCGGTGGGGCCGAGGTTGCGCTGGGTCCACGTGGCGCTGGCGTCGCCCGGCCGGGCGGCGGGCGCTGCGCCGGCGGGCTGGCCGGTCGGCGGGTACGGTTGGTGCTGCGGGTATGCCGCGGCGAAATGCTGCGCCCTGTTCCTGTCCTGACCGCTCTTGTCCCGGTTGACGGCCCAGATGATGACGCCGACGACGCCGGCCACCCAGAGCAGCGGCCACGGGAACCAGCCGTTGTGGTCGCCAAAGACCACCCCCTGCCCGGGTCCGATGAGGCCCAGGAACGTGAATACGGCCGCGCCGGTCATGCCGGTGGACCAATGGCCGCGGCCGACCTGCTCAACGTGGATACGGCCGTCGGGTTCGGGCAAAAGCGCCCAGGCCACGCCGTAGGCCAGCAGCCCGACGCCAAAGAAGATGGCCAGCACCACGGCCAGACCGCGCACGATTACCGGGTCGATGCCCCATTTATTGGCCAGCCCGCTGCACACGCCGCCAATCCAGCGGTTTTGTCCGCGCCGCACGCCCAGGGAACGGATCCACTGGAAGAATCGCGCAGATTCAGGGGGGACCGGGCCAGGTGGCACAGGCGGAAGCGGTTGATCGGCCTGGCCGGCGCCGGGGTCCGGGATGTCATGGGTATTGTTCATGCCTCAATCCTGTCCTGCGGCCGGCGCCGCCACCATCCGGGGTGACCCTGAAAGAACCCTGAAGCGCCCCCGAAGAAACACTCCGGGGCGATCCGCCGTGCTTGGATTGAGGCATGAGCGCAAAGATGTACCGATCCCCGAACCGCATCATAGCGGGGGTGTGCGGCGGGCTGGCCGATCACCTTGGCGTGAGCGTGGCCCTGGTGCGCGGCGTCATGGTCGGTGCCAGCTTCTTCTTCGGGGCCGGGCTGGTCTTTTATGCCTGGCTGTGGCTGCTTGTTCCCATGGCGGGCGACGGCCAGGGGCCGGGGGCCCGAATGCTCGACGTCGACGGAAACCCCCGCCTCGCGCTGTTTCGCCCGGCCCCCGACGCCGTGCCTCCCGCGGAAGCGCCGCCCGGAACCCGGGCGGCAGGGGCGGCCGGGAGCGCCGCCCCCCGGCAGGGATGGTCGCCGGGACTGAAGGAAATCCTGATCGGCGGCGCGTTGATCATAGCGGCGGTGACCCTGCTGGATCGCCAGCTCGGTCTCAATGTCCCCTGGGAGACCGTCATTCCGCTGGCCGTCATCGCCGCCGGCGCCGTCCTGGCCTGGATGCAACTGGACCAGACCCGCCGGGTGGGGCTGATGAACGTGGCCCGGGCGGACACGCCGTTGTCCCTGCTGCGGTTTGGCGGGGGCATCATCCTGGTCATCGCCGGGGTCCTGATCATCGTGACCGGGACGGCGTCGTGGTCCCTGGTGTGGGCGTCGGTGGTCGCCTCCTCGGCCGTGCTGGCGGGCGTCGGGCTGGTCCTGGCACCCTGGGCGCTGAAATTTTGGCGCGAGTTCCAAGACGAACGGGCCGGGCGCATCCGTGAAGCGGAACGGGCCGAGATCGCCGCCCACCTTCATGACTCCGTCCTGCAGACGCTGGCGCTGATCCAGCGCCGCGCCGCCAGCCCCCAGGACGTCACGCGGCTCGCCCGCGCCCAGGAACGGGAACTGCGCGAATGGATCTACCAGGACGCCGGCCAAAACATGGGCCGGCTGGTGGCACGCATCAAGGCCGTCTGCGCCGAAATTGAAGACCAGTACGGGCAGGGCGTGGACGTGGTGACGGTGGGCGACGCCGAGCTGACGGACCGCAGCCAGGCGCTTGTCCAGGCCGCCCGCGAGGCGGTGCTTAACGGGGTTCGCCACGGCGGCACGGCCGTGTCCGTCTATCTGGAGGCCTCGGACCGGGGCACGGACGTGTTCGTCAAAGATCGGGGCGGCGGATTTGATGCCTCCGCCATCCCAACGGACCGGATGGGCGTGCGGGAGTCGGTCATTGGCCGGATGCAGCGCAACGGCGGTTCCGCTGAGATCATTAGCTCGGCGGACGGCACCGAGGTGCGCCTGCACCTGCCCAACCAAGCCCCCAATTACGAGGATGCGAAATGACGGAGCCAACCACTCCCATGCCCGGGCCATCCGGGCCCAGGGAGCCCATTCGCGTGGTGGTCGTGGACGACCACGCCATCTTCCGGTCCGGACTCAAGGCCGACCTGGACGCCGACATCCGCGTGCTGGCCGAGGCCGCCACGGTGGAGGAGGCGATCGCGCAGGTCACTGCGCACAGGCCCGACGTGGTACTGCTGGACGTGCACCTGCCCGGCGGACGCGGCCAGGGCGGCCGTGAGGTCATCGCCGGGTGCACGGCGCTGCTGGCCGACACCCGCTTCCTGGCGCTCAGCGTCTCGGACGCCGCCGAGGACGTGGTCTCCGTGATCCGGGCCGGGGCGCGCGGCTACGTCACGAAGTCGATCTCCGGGGCGGAAATATCCGACGCCGTCCGCCGGGTGGCCGGCGGGGACGCCGTCTTCTCCCCGCGGCTGGCCGGCTTTGTGCTGGACGCGTTTGGCACCGGCGAGGTGGCGGTGGAGGACGAATTGGACAAGCTCTCCGCCCGGGAACTTGAAGTCATGCGCCTGATCGCCCGCGGCTACTCCTACAAGGAGGTCGCCAAGGCGTTGTTCATCTCCATCAAGACCGTGGAAACGCACGTCTCCGCCGTCCTGCGCAAGCTCCAGCTGTCCTCCCGCCACGAGCTCACCCGCTGGGCCGCCGACCGCCGCCTGCTGTAGCTGGGTCCCGGCGTCTGCTGTTGGCGGGTGCCGGCGCCGGGACCGGYATTTYCTCGGCGACTTTCCGGCCCTCGGCCGCGRGCGGCCTCCGGCCTCCCTGACGTCGCCTACGRAAACACCGCACCCGCCGCCGGGACCGGCATTTTCTCGGCGACTTTCCAGCCCTCGGCCGCGGGCGGCCTCCGGCCTCCCTGACGTCGCCTGCGAAAACACCGCACCCGCCGTCGGCTGTTGGCGGGTGCCGGGCCCGATGACTACTTGGCGGTGCCCAGGAACTCCTGGAGCCTGCCCACGCCGACGGCGAGGTCGTCGTCGCCCAGCGCGTAGGAGAGGCGGATGAAGCCGCTGGGGCCGAACGCCTCCCCGGGAACCACGGCCACCTCGACCTTGTCCAGGATCAAGGCCGCCAGCTCCGCGGACGTGGTGGGCCGGGCGCCGGCCAGTTCACGCCCGAGCAGCCCGTGCACGTCGGCGTAGGCATAAAACGCGCCGTGGGGGGTGGGGCACTCGACTCCGTCGATGGCGTTCAGCCCGGCCACCATCGCCTTGCGGCGGCGGTCAAAGGCAACCTTCATCTCCGCCACGGCCGTGAGCGGGCCGGACACGGCCGCCAGCGCCGCCATCTGGGAGACGTTGGCCACGTTGGAGGTGGCGTGCGACTGCATGTTCGTGGCGGCCTTGATTACGTCCAGGGGGGCGATCATCCAGCCCACGCGCCAGCCGGTCATGGCATAGGTCTTGGCGACTCCGTTGAGCACCACCACCTTCTCGCCGAGTTCCGGCACGGCCGTGGCGATGGAGGTAAACGGCACGCCGTCGTAGGTGAGGTGTTCATAAATCTCGTCCGTGATCACCCACAGGCCCTTGGCTGCGGCCCAGAGACCGATTTCCCGGGTCTGTTCCGGGGTGTAAACGGCGCCGGTGGGGTTGGACGGGGAGACAAACAGCAAGATCTTGGTGCGCGGGGTAAGCGCGGCTTCCAGCTGGTCCACCGTGACCAGGTAGCCCTGCTCGGGGCCGGCAAAAACCTCCACCGGGACGCCGCCGGCCAGCCGGATGGCCTCCGGGTAGGTGGTCCAATACGGGGTGGGAAGGATGACCTCGTCGCCCGGGTCAAGCAGCGTGGCAAAGGACTCATACACGGCCTGCTTGCCGCCGTTGGTGACTAGGACCCGGGCCGCGTCCACTTCGTAGCCGGAATCCCGCAGCGTCTTGGCGGCAATGGCCGCCTTCAACTCGGGCAGGCCGCCGGCGGGGGAGTAGCGGTGGAAACGCGGCTGGCGGGCGGCCTCGATGGCCGCCTGGACGATGTAGTCCGGCGTCGGGAAATCAGGTTCGCCGGCGCCAAATCCGATGACCGGTCGGCCCGCGGCCTTCAGGGCCTTGGCCTTGGCGTCCACGGCCAAGGTGGCGGATTCGGCAATCGCGGCGATTCGGGCGGAAACGCGGCGGCCGGCGGCATTCGCAGCAGTCATTTCGGCGGGCATCAGGAATCTTTCGTCAGGAGTGGGCCTCATGGTGGTTGTCTCCTTCCACAATAGGGGCATCCCGGCGCCGGTTCGACGTAGCGCAAGGTATTGCGTAGAATGGATCACCGGTGCAAAAACGCCCATGGTGAAGCACGCCTTCAGGCCGGTTTGGTGAACGGTTCTTCCTGACGGTAGGTTATTCATGGCAATCCGCATCGCACGGGACTGTCAGCAGTTCCAAAGGGTAGTGGCGCAATTGGTAGCGCAGCGGTCTCCAAAACCGCAGGTTGCAGGTTCGAGTCCTGTCTGCCCTGCGCTTGGGCGTAGCGGGTTTGCTGCACGAAGTCTGTGCGGGCAGCCCCCATCCGTCCGGCGAACGATCAGCACCAGACACGGCTCGATCCCGGGTGCAGTGTTTATGAAGTTTGGCCAAGTTGGACCAACGATTTGATGAGCGAGGCACTGGTGACCGAAACTGCGGCAAGCCGCTCCAAGGGTACCCCTGCCAGGAAATCCTCCAAGCCCGGCGGCCCCGGGTTCTTTGGCCGGATTGCACTTTTCCTCCGCCAAGTCATTGGCGAGATGAAGAAGGTTGTCACACCCACTCGCAAAGAGTTGCTCAACTACACCGCTGTCGTGTTGGTATTCGTCGTCATCGTGATGGGTATTGTTACCGTCTTGGATTTGGGGTTCGGCAAGGCCGTGCTGTGGATCTTCGGCGGATCGGCAAACTTGGAGCAGTAGGCGCTCACCATCGGCCGACCCCGCTGCAGTCATGGCATGGGGTCGGTTTGAGCCATTTAAGAAACGCAAAAAGGAAAGCAGGAAATTCGTGTCTGAGCAGGAGCCCGAGGCAACTTACAGTGAGCAGGACCAGGACACTGTGGTTGCTGACGCTGCCATCAGTGCCGACCTTGATGCAGCCCTCCCCGCGAACGGCGCCGTAGCCGACGCAGCCGACGGCGATGCCGCCCTGGACGGCGAAGAGGCGGACGCAGCGGATGCCGCTGCCGACGTCGAACCCGCCGTTGACCCGGCCGAGGAATTCAAGGCCAAACTGCGCCGCCAGGAGGGTGACTGGTACGTCATCCACTCCTACGCCGGCTACGAGAACCGCGTCAAGGTCAATCTCGAGTCCCGCAGCCTGTCGCTGAACATGGAAGATTACATCTTCGAAATCCAGGTCCCGATGGAAGAAGTCGTCGAGATCAAGAACGCCCAGCGCAAGGTCGTCAACCGCGTCCGCATCCCCGGCTACGTCCTGGTGCGCATGGACCTGACCGACGCCTCCTGGGGCGTTGTGCGCCACACCCCCGGCGTCACCGGCTTTGTCGGCAACGCCCACAATCCGGTGCCGCTGCGCCTGGATGAGGTCTTCTCCATGCTGGCCCCCATTTTCGAGGAGCAGCAGGCCGAGGAAACCGGCATCCCGCTGCGCCACAATCCCGCGGACGCGGACATCGACTTCGAGGTCGGCGAGGCCGTCATCGTCAAGGACGGCCCCTTCGAGACCCTCTCCGCCACGATCTCCGAGATCAAGCCGGAAACCCAGCAGCTGGTGGTGCTGGTTTCCATCTTCGAACGCGAAACCCCCGTCACGCTTGCCTTCAACCAGGTCACCAAGATCTAGTTGACCCACTGATTTCGCTGCACGAGGAATTTGCTTAGTCCCCGCGCAGCGTTCGGCCGGACGCCATTCGGCCACCCACCGTGGACGCGCTCCGTCGTCCAGGGAAAGTTATTGAGAGAAGGACCCTACATTGGCTCCCAAGAAAAAGGTCACCGGCCTTATCAAGCTGCAGATCCAGGCAGGCGCCGCCAACCCGGCCCCGCCCATCGGTCCGGCACTTGGTCAGCACGGCGTGAACATCATGGAATTCTGCAAGGCGTACAACGCCGCCACGGAATCCCAACGTGGAAACGTCATCCCCGTTGAAATCACGGTCTACGAAGACCGTTCCTTCACCTTCATCACCAAGACCCCGCCGGCTGCAGAGCTCATCAAGAAGGCTGCAGGCGTCGCCAAGGGTTCAGCGACCCCGCACACCGTCAAGGTTGCCCAGCTGACCAAGGCGCAGGTCACCGAGATCGCCACCCAGAAGCTGGTGGACCTCAACGCCAACAACGTCGAGGCTGCCGAGAAGATCATCGCCGGCACCGCCCGCTCCATGGGCATCACCGTCGAGGCGTAGTTCCGCTTCCCGTTGGTCGAGCCTGTCGAGACCAACACCCGCCACACCGGCCGCCCTCCGGCGGAATCGCAGTGGCACCAACACAACATTAAGAACGGACGACGCTCAGCTCACCCAAGGTGTCTGGCGGCGTACGTAGTGGCAGGGCCCAGCGCGGTCCTAACGACCACAACTGCACAAGGAGAACAAGCAGCATGGCAAAGCGCAGTAAAGCATACGAGGCAGCACTGGCCAAGATCGATGCGGAGAAGGCATACGCACCGTTCGAGGCCATCCAGCTCGCCAAGGACACCAACCCGTCCAAGTTCGACGCCACCGTTGAGGTTGCCTTCCGCTTGGGTGTAGATCCTCGCAAGGCCGACCAGATGATCCGTGGCACGGTCATCCTGCCCCACGGCACCGGCAAGACCGCCCGCGTCCTCGTTTTCGCAACGGGTGAGCGCGCCGAGGCCGCCATCGCCGCCGGCGCCGACTTCGTTGGCACCGACGACCTGATCGAAAAGATCCAGGGCGGCTGGACCGACTTCGACGCCGCCGTTGCCACCCCGGACCTCATGGGCAAGGTGGGTCGCCTGGGCAAGGTCCTCGGTCCGCGCAACCTGATGCCGAACCCGAAGACCGGCACGGTGACCAACGATGTTGCCAAGGCCGTCAATGACATCAAGGGTGGCAAGATCGACTTCCGCGTCGACAAGCACGCCAACTTGCACTTCATCATCGGCAAGGTGTCCTTCGACGCCGTCAAGCTGGCGGAGAACTACGCGGCAGCGCTGGAAGAGGTGCTTCGCCTGAAGCCGTCCGCTTCCAAGGGCCGCTACCTGCAGAAGGCCACCGTGACCACCACGTTCGGCCCCGGCATCTCCGTGGACCCCGCCGTGACCAAGGTTCTCACCGAGGTCTAGGACCTCCGTCCCCAATGATTGACATGAGAGGGCCGGTGCAGCGAAACGCTGCGCCGGCCCTATTATTTTGTAAGGTTGACGGACAGCCGCACCGCCGCGGGCAACGGAAGTTCCCCGGGGCGGCGGCTCGAGAGTCGGGAACACGGAACAATGACTGACATTCGGATTGAACAACTGCGCGTCCCCGACTCCCTGGGGTCCAGTGCCTCCGCGGACTTCCTCCGGGCGGTGGAAGTCTCCCGCCAGGTGCGGATCCACACGTGGGGCAACGACGATCTCGCCTACACGGCCGAGGAGATGCTGGCCGCGTGCCACGACCCCTACGAGTGGTACGCCATTCTCGTCGCCCGCCTGGACGGAGTGATCGTAGGCCGGGCGGGCATGGCCATGCCGCTGGATGACCACACCGAGCTGGCCCACGTCACCCTGGACATCCTGCCCGAGGCCCAGGGGCACGGGCTGGGCCGGCGACTCTTGGAGGCCGCCGAGACGTTTGTGCGCGGCGAGAACCGAAAAGTGGTGATGGTCGAGACCAACCACGCTGCCGCCACCGTTGACGGTGCCGGCGTCGAACACCTGCCGGCGGCCAACGGAGTAGGCGGGTTGCCGCTGGACAATAGGGAAGCCCGGTTTGCGTACAGCGCCGGCTACCGGCTGGAGCAGGTGGAACAGTTCAGCTCCTGCCCGCTCCCGCTGGACCCGGCCGTGGCGGCCGCCTTGTCCGGCCGGGCCAGGGACGCACACGGCGGGGCCTACGCCGTGCACCAGTGGACGGACCGGTGCCCGGAGAAGTGGGCCGCCGACGTCGTCCGGCTGGAGGAGGGCGACGCAGCGACCGCAGACGGGTCTTGGGATGTGGCGCGCCTGCGCCAGACCGAGAAACTCGCGCAGCAAACCGGGCGGCATACCCTGGTCACGGCGGCCGAGTTCCTAGCCACCGGCACCCTGGTGGGCCTGACCTCGATTTCGGTTCTGGGCCACCGCGACGACGTCGTCTTCCAGGACGACACCCTCGTGGCGCCCGACCACCGCGGCCGCGAGCTGGAACTTCAAATCAAGGCGGCCAACCTGGAGCTGCTGGCCGCACAGTACCCGCAGTCCCGCACCGCCTACACCTGGAATGCGGCGGACAACACCGAGCTGCTCGACGTCAACAAGAGCCTGGGCTTTGTCGCCGCCGGCGTGACCGGGCAGTGGCAAAAGGAGTTCGACGCCGAGTCGTGACGCCGCGATTTGGAATCAACGCCGCCGATCTTGTACCCTAGAAGAACCAAAGACCGTTGGTCGATGGAAATCACCCCCTACGCAATCAGGTTCATCATGTCCTTGATCTCGTGGGGCCCGGGCGGTTTTCATCCGAAAGTCCTTCACGGGGCGGCCGGCGCAGGTGCACAAAGCTTATGAACAGTGTTGAACGTGGGTTGAAAACCCCGTGGGTCCGCTGTGAACTTACGCCCCGTACATCTGTGCGGGGCGTTTTGTTTGTCCTTAGCTTCCGCCCCGGCGGGACGTGGGAGGGACCGGAACGACCGGCATTAATTCCCGGAAGGAGGGTTATGGCAACGCCAACAAAGGTGGCCGCAGTTGCTGAAATCAAGCAAGATTTCGCTGACTCCACTGCAGCAGTCCTAACCGAATACCGTGGGCTCACCGTTGCCCAGCTCAAGGAGCTGCGCGTTTCTCTCGGCCAGGACACCAAGTTCTCGGTCGTCAAGAACACCCTGACTGCCATTGCGGCCAAGGAAGCCGGTGTTGACGCTTTCGAAGGGCAGCTCACCGGTCCCACYGCCATCGCGTTCATCAAGGGTGACGCTGTTGCGGCAGCCAAGAGCCTGACGGATTTTGCAAAAGCCAACAAGCAGCTGGTCATCAAGACCGGTCTGTTCGAAGGCAAGTCCCTGGATGCTTCCGAGGTTGCCGCCCTGGCAGCCCTCGAGTCGCGTGAATTCCAGCTGGCCAAGGTCGCCGGCATCCTCAAGGCTCCGATGGCCGCCGCTGCGCGCACCCTCGATGCCCTGCGTTTGAAGCTGGCCGAAGGCGCCCCTGCCGAAGAGGCTCCGGCCGCCGAGGCAGCCCCCGCTGAAGAGGCTCCGGCCGCCGAGGCAGCCCCCGCTGAAGAGGCTCCGGCCGCCGAGGCCTAGTCCTCATGGGGAAACCCTAGTTTCATCCTGGGTCCACGAGGACTTTAGGTTATTTGACCCGGCCTTTCGGCCAAGAACCAGAGAAGGAGCGCCACTCATGGCTAAGCTCTCCAACGACGAGCTCATTGAAGCTTTCAAGGAATTGACCATCATCGAGCTCTCCGAGTTCGTGAAGAAGTTTGAAGAGGTCTTCGAAGTTACCGCTGCTGCTGTTGCAGTTGCCGGCCCCGCCGGTGGCGGCGCCGCTGAAGCCGAGGAAGAGCAGACCGAATTCGACGTCATCCTCGAAGCTGCCGGCGAGAAGAAGATTGCAGTCATCAAGGAGGTGCGCTCCCTGACCTCCCTCGGACTGAAGGAAGCCAAGGACGTCGTTGACTCCGCCCCCAAGGCCGTCCTCGAAGGCGTCACCAAGGAAGCTGCCGAGAAGGCCAAGGAGGCCCTCGAGGCCGCCGGCGCCACCGTTACCCTCAAGTAACAACTCGCGTTTCACGGATTGCCCCGCACCGATACGGTGCGGGGCTTTCATGTGCCCGGAGCAGGAACGCTGCGGCCCCGCTTGTACGCTGCAGACCAACAGCGCTCAAGCGGCCCAACAGCGCTCAAGCGGCCCAACAGCGCTCAAGCGGCCGGGCAGCGCTCAAACCGCACAAAGGGGGGTACTCCGGTACCGAAATGTCGGCCACGGTGCGGGGCTTTCGTGTGTCCGGACCAGGAACGCTGCGGCCCCGCTTAAACGCTGCGGCCCAACAGCGCTCAAGCGGCCGGGCAGCGTCCAAGCCGGGCAACGCGGCTACTCCGGTACCGAAATGTCGGCCACGGTCCCGTCCAGCGCCGCGATGAGCGCATCCGCGGCCACGAACAGGGAGTAGCCGTGCTCGCCCGCCCCCATGGCGACCCGGCGCCCCACGATCGTGGAGTCCACGAACACGGGCCACGGCGTCGTGCTGCCCAGCGGCGTGATGGTGCCGCGCTCATAGCCGGTGGCGGCCAGGGCCACGTCCGCGGCCGGCAGCTGGAGCTTGTTCACGCCCACCGCGGCGCGCAGTTTGGGCCAGGAGATGGAGCGTCCGCCGGGGATCAGGGCGAACAGAAAGGTGTCGTCGCTGCGCTTGACCACCAGCGACTTGACGATGTCGGAGGGCTCGATGCCCATCAGCGCCGCCGCCTCCGCCAGGGAGTGCGCCGCAGGGCGGGCAAAGACGTCAATGGCGAGGCCGCGGGCGGCGGCGTCAGCCGCCACCCGCGCATGCCCGGTCGGCGCCGGTGCGCTCACTCGGCGTCCCGGAACAGCAGCAGCGCCTCACCCTGTCCGCCGCCGCCGCACAGTGAGACGGCGGCCTTGCCGCTGCCGCGCCGGTCGAGTTCGAACGCCGCGTGCAGGGCCAGCCGGGCCCCGGAGGTGCCGATGGGGTGGCCCAGGGCGATCGCGCCGCCGTGGATGTTGCACTTCTGAAGCGGATAGCCCAAGTCCCGCAGCGACTGGACCGCCACCGAGCCGAAGGCCTCGTTGATCTCGATGAAGTCCAACTCCTCGGTGCTCCACCCGGCCCTCTTCACGGCGCTTTGGATGGCGTGGGACGGCTGGGAGTGCAGGGAGTTGTCGGGTCCGGCGACCTGGCCGGGCGCCCCCACGACGGCCAGCCAGGGAAGGCCGTGCTTGTCCGCGTACGCGCGGCTGGTCAGCACCATGGCGGCGGCGCCGTCGGACAAGGGCGAGGAATTCCCGGCCGTGATGGCGCCGTCGGCCGAAAATGCCGGGCGCAGCGGGGCCAGGGTCTCCAGCGTGGTCTGGCCGCGCACTCCCTCGTCCTGCGTGAGGACCACCGGATCGCCCTTGCGCTGGGGCACCGCGACGGGGACGATTTCGCGGTCAAAGACCCCGGCCTCCATGGCCGCGGCCGCTCGCTGGTGCGACGCCGCGGCCACCTCGTCCTGGGCGGTGCGGCTGATGCTCAGGCGGAGGTTGCCGCGCTCGGTGGACAAGCCCATGGATTCGCCGTCAAAGGCGTCCGTCAAGCCGTCATGGGCGGCAACGTCCAGGGCCTGCACGGCCCCGTAGGTCCAGCCCTGGCGGGAGCCCGGGAGGATGTGGGGGGCGCGGGTCATGGACTCCTGGCCGCCGGCCACCACCACCTCGGCATCGCCGCTGCGGATCATCCGGGCGGCGTCGATGACGGCGGTCAACCCGGACAGGCACACCTTGTTGATGGTCACGGCCGGCACGTTCCAGCTGATCCCGGCGGCCACGGCACTCTGCCGGGCCGGGTTTTGGCCGGCGCCCGCCTGCAGGACGTGCCCCATGATGACGTAGTCGATGTCCGCGGCCGTGACGCCGGAGCGCTCCACGGCGGCGGCGATGGCCTTCCCTCCCAGTTCGACGGCGGTCAGGCTCGCCAACTGCCCGTTGAGCCGCCCCTGCGGGGTGCGCGCCCCTGTGAGGATTACCACATCATTCGCTTGAGTCGTCATGGCCGGGTGCTCCTTGCATCTTGGCACTGTCGGACACCGTTGACCGGCAGCGTTTCTATAAAACCTAACAGTAAAACCGGCCCGAAAAATTCCTGTCCGGGACGGGCCCCGGGCCCCGGGTGTGAGCGGGGCAACATTGGTACTTGCGCATTTGGGCGACGTGGGGTAGACACGCGCCCACTTCTACCTGTAGTGTAGTTCTTTGCGTATCCCTCTTAACCTTCAGCCTTCATATAGCGGTGGGCTTTGTCCGGAACAAGGGTTGGAACAGCGTGGGGAGTGGCGGCTTGGTTGCCGCGGATCCGCGCTTGACAGCAGCTTGACCGGCGTTCTTCCTGGTTTGATGACCAGCGGCGAATCGGGTGGGGGTTCGTAAGAACAAGCCTGCAGGTCTGTGGAAGGATCCCTCTTGGTCGCCTCGAGCACCTCTAATGTAACCAGCGCTAATGCAAACAGTGCTACAACCGCTATCGATTCCAACAGCACGGACGGTGCTAAGAGTCGCCTCTCATTCGCCAAGATTCACGAGCCGCTTGACGTGCCGAATCTGCTTGCCCTCCAAACCGAGAGCTTTGACTGGCTTGTCGGCAACGAGCGCTGGCAGGACCGCATGCAGGCCGCCGTGAGCGTTGGCGATGACAGCGTGGCCGTCACCTCCGGACTTTCCGACATCTTCGAAGAGATCTCCCCGATTGAGGACTTCCAGGGCACCATGTCCCTGTCCTTCACCGAGCCGGAGTTCGCCGACCCCAAGTTCACCGTGGACGAGTGCAAGGACCGCGACGCCACGTACGCCGCGCCGCTGTACGTCAAGGCGGAGTTCATGAACAACCTCACGGGTGAAATCAAGCAGCAGACCGTCTTCATGGGCGACTTCCCGCTGATGACGGACAAGGGCACGTTCGTCATCAACGGCACCGAGCGCGTCGTCGTGTCCCAGCTGGTCCGCTCCCCGGGCGCCTACTTTGAGCGCACCGCGGACAAGACCAGTGACAAGGAAATCTTCACCGCCAAGATCATCCCCTCCCGCGGGGCCTGGTTCGAGCTCGAGATCGACAAGCGCGACCAGGTCGGCGTCCGCCTTGACCGTAAGCGCAAGCAGTCGGTCACCGTCCTGCTCAAGGCCCTGGGCTGGACCGAAGGCCAGATCCTGGAGGAGTTCGGCGAGTTCGACTCCATCCGTGCCACGCTGGAAAAGGATGCCACCACCGGCCGCGAAGATGCCCTGCTGGACATCTACCGCAAGCTGCGCCCGGGCGAGCCGCCCACGGTCGACGCCGCCGACGCCCTGCTGCACAACCTGTACTTCAACTCCAAGCGCTACGACCTGGCCAAGGTTGGCCGGTACAAGATCAACCGCAAGCTCGGCATCGACCTGCCGCTGAGCAGCCCCGAGGCCTCCGTGCTCAGCGTCGATGACATCGTCGCCATGATCAAGTACCTGGTGACCCTGCACGCCGGCGGCAAGACCACCAAGGGCAAGCGCGACGGCGCCGAGGTCGACTTGCGCGTGGACGTGGACGACATCGACCACTTCGGCAACCGCCGCATCCGCGCCGTGGGCGAGCTCATCGAGAACCAGGTCCGCACCGGCCTCTCCCGCATGGAGCGCGTGGTCCGTGAGCGGATGACCACCCAGGACGTCGAGGCCATCACGCCGCAGACGCTGATCAACATCCGCCCCGTCGTGGCCGCGATCAAGGAGTTCTTCGGAACGTCCCAGCTGAGCCAGTTCATGGACCAGAACAACCCGCTGGCCGGCCTGACGCACAAGCGCCGCCTCTCCGCGCTGGGCCCGGGCGGTTTGTCCCGTGACCGCGCCGGCATGGAAGTTCGTGACGTTCACCCGTCCCACTACGGGCGCATGTGCCCCATTGAGACCCCTGAAGGCCCGAATATCGGCCTGATCGGTTCGCTGGCCTCCTACGGGCGCATCAACCCGTTTGGTTTCATCGAGACCCCGTACCGTCGCGTCAAGGACGGCGTTGTCTCCGACGACGTCGACTACCTGACCGCCGACGACGAGGTGGACGTGGTGATCGCCCAGGCCAACGCGCCGCTGGACGACGCCAGCCGCTTCATCGAGGAAATGGTGCTGGTGCGTGAGCGTGGCGGTACCGGCGAGCCGGTGCTGATCCCGGCCGCCGAGGTCGAGTACATGGACGTCTCCCCGCGCCAGATGGTGTCCGTGGCCACCGCCCTGATCCCGTTCCTTGAGCACGACGACGCCAACCGCGCCCTGATGGGTGCGAACATGCAGCGCCAGGCCGTGCCGCTGGTCCAGTCCGAGGCCCCGTTTGTGGGCACCGGCATGGAGCGCGCAACGGCCGTTGACGCCGGTGACGTGGTCATCGCCAAGAAGGCCGGCGTTGTCTCGGAGGTTTCGGCGGACATCGTGGTGATGTTGAACGACGACGGCACCGAGACCAACTACCCGATCGCCAAGTACCAGCGCTCCAACCAGGGCACCGCGTACAACCAGCGCGTCCTGGCCTCCGAGGGCCAGCGCCTGGAAGTCGGCGGCATCATCGCCGACGGTCCGGCAACGGACATGGGCGAGCTTGCCCTGGGCAAGAACCTGCTGGTGGCCTTCATGTCCTGGGAAGGGCACAACTACGAGGACGCGATCATCCTCTCGCAGCGCATCGTTGCCGAGGACGTCCTCTCCTCCATCCACATCGAAGAGCATGAGATTGACGCCCGCGACACCAAGCTCGGTGCCGAGGAGATCACCCGGGACATCCCGAACGTCTCCGAGGAAATCCTGGCCGGCCTGGACGAGCGCGGCATCATCCACATCGGCGCCGAGGTTGAGGCCGGGGACATCCTGGTCGGCAAGGTCACCCCGAAGGGTGAAACCGAGCTGACCCCGGAGGAGCGCCTGCTGCGGGCCATCTTCGGGGAGAAGAGCCGCGAAGTTCGCGACACCTCCTTGAAGGTTCCCCACGGCGAGTCCGGCACCGTCATCGGCGTGCGCGTCTTTGATCGCGACTCCGACGACGACCTGCCCCCCGGCGTGAACCAGCTGGTTCGCGTGTACGTGGCCAACAAGCGCAAGATCACCGACGGCGACAAGCTGGCCGGGCGCCACGGCAACAAGGGCGTCATCTCCAAGATCCTCCCGATCGAGGACATGCCGTTTTTGGCCGACGGAACCCCCGTCGACATCGTCCTGAACCCGCTGGGCGTGCCGGGGCGCATGAACGTGGGCCAGGTGCTCGAAACCCACCTGGGCTGGGTCGCCAAGACCGGCTGGAAGATCGAGGGCGAACCCGAATGGGTGGCGAAGCTGCCGAACCTGCCGCGTGAAATCGGCCAGACCAAGGTTGCCACCCCCGTGTTCGACGGCGCCCTGGAGGCCGAGATCACCGGCCTGCTGGACTCCACGAACCTCACCCGCGACGGTGAGCGCCTGATCGACTCCTCCGGCAAGACGCGCCTCTTCGACGGCCGCTCCGGCGAGCCGTTCCCGGACCCGGTCTCGGTGGGCTACATGTACATCTTGAAGCTTCACCACCTGGTGGACGACAAGATTCACGCCCGCTCCACGGGCCCGTACTCCATGATCACCCAGCAGCCCTTGGGCGGTAAGGCCCAGTTCGGTGGCCAGCGCTTTGGTGAGATGGAAGTCTGGGCCCTGGAGGCCTATGGTGCCGCGTACACGCTGCAGGAGCTGCTGACCATAAAGTCCGATGACATCCACGGCCGCGTGAAGGTCTACGAGGCCATTGTCAAGGGCGAGAACATCCCGGAGCCGGGCATCCCCGAATCCTTCAAGGTGCTCATCAAGGAAATGCAGTCGCTGTGCCTGAACGTGGAAGTGCTTTCCACCGATGGGACCACGATTGAGATGCGTGACTCGGATGAAGAAGTCTTCCGGGCCGCGGAGGAGCTGGGCATCGACCTCTCACGAGCCGAGCCGAACTCCGTCGAAGAAGTTTAGCGAGCCTTTCGGCGGCACCTCGCCGTGCCGCCGAAAGTCCCTTCTTCTTTCCGTACCCGCCTAGACATTCAGACTTTAGAGAATTAGAGAGAACAGGACCCATATGTCCAGCGAATCCTCCTTCGGCCTCATGCAGATCGGCCTGGCCACCGCGGCCGACATCCGCGACTGGTCTCACGGCGAAGTCAAGAAGCCGGAAACCATCAACTACCGCACGCTCAAGCCCGAAAAGGACGGCCTCTTCTGCGAGAAGATCTTCGGCCCGTCCCGCGACTGGGAATGCTACTGCGGCAAATACAAGCGCGTGCGCTTCAAGGGCATCATCTGCGAGCGGTGCGGCGTGGAGGTCACCCGCGCCAAGGTCCGCCGCGAGCGGATGGGCCACATCGAGCTCGCCGCCCCCGTCACGCACATCTGGTACTTCAAGGGCGTTCCGTCGCGCTTGGGCTACCTGCTGGACCTGGCGCCGAAGGACCTCGAGAAGGTCATCTACTTCGCCGCCTACATGATCACCAGCGTTGACGACGAGGCCCGCCACGCCGAGCTGCCGAACCTCCAGATCGAGCACGACCTGGAGAAGAAGCGCATGGTTGACACGCGCGACTCCGACATTGCCACGATCGCCCGCGACCTGGAAAACGAGATCGCGCGCCTCGAAGGCGAAGGCGCCAAGGCGGCCGACAAGAAGAAGGCCCGCGACTCCGCGGACCGCCAGATGGCCAATGTGCGCAAGCGCGCCGACGCCGACATCGACCGCCTCGAGCAGGTTTGGGACCGTTTCAAGGGTCTGAAGGTTGCCGACCTCGAGGGCGATGAGGCGCTGTACCGTGAACTGCGTGACCGTTACGGCATGTTCTTTGAGGGCTCCATGGGTGCCGAGGCGATCAAGAAGCGCCTGGAAACCTTTGACATGGCCGGTGAAGCGGAGATCCTGCGCGACATCATCCAAAACGGCAAGGGCCAGCGCAAGACGCGTGCCCTCAAGCGCCTGAAGGTTGTCAACGCGTTCCTGACCACCAACAACAGCCCGCTGGGCATGGTCCTGGATGCCGTCCCGGTGATCCCGCCGGAACTGCGCCCGATGGTCCAGCTCGACGGCGGCCGTTTCGCCACGTCCGACCTCAACGACCTGTACCGCCGGGTGATCAACCGCAACAACCGGCTCAAGCGCCTGCTTGACCTGGGTGCCCCGGAGATCATCGTCAACAACGAAAAGCGGATGCTCCAGGAGGCCGTTGACTCGCTGTTCGACAACGGCCGCCGCGGCCGTCCCGTCACCGGGCCGGGCAACCGTCCCTTGAAGTCGCTCTCGGACATGCTCAAGGGCAAGCAGGGCCGGTTCCGCCAGAACCTGCTCGGAAAGCGTGTTGACTACTCGGGCCGTTCGGTCATCGTGGTTGGCCCGCAGCTGAAGCTGCACCAGTGTGGCCTGCCCAAGCAGATGGCCCTGGAGCTCTTCAAGCCGTTCGTGATGAAGCGCCTGGTGGACCTCAACCACGCCCAGAACATCAAGAGCGCCAAGCGGATGGTCGAGCGTTTCCGTCCGCAGGTGTGGGACGTGCTCGAAGAGATCATCACCGAACACCCGGTGCTGCTCAACCGTGCACCAACCCTGCACCGTTTGGGCATCCAGGCGTTCGAGCCGCAGCTCGTTGAAGGCAAGGCCATCCAGCTTCACCCGCTGGTTTGTGGCGCCTTCAACGCCGACTTCGACGGCGACCAGATGGCAGTGCACCTGCCGCTGAGCCCCGAGGCCCAGGCTGAAGCCCGCATCCTGATGCTGTCCTCGAACAACATCTTGAAGCCTTCCGACGGCCGCCCGGTCACCCTGCCCTCGCAGGATATGATCATCGGCCTGTACCACTTGACCACCAAGCGCGTTGGCGCCATCGGTGAGGGCCGGATCTTCTCCACCCCCGCCGAGGCGATCATGGCGCACGACGCCGGTGCGCTGCACCTGAACTCGCAGGTCAAGATCCGCTTGACGGGCTTTGTGCCGAACGCCGAGTGGGAGGCCCCCGAGGGTTGGGAGCCCGGCCAGCCGGCCATCGTGGCCACGTCCCTGGGACAGGTCATCTTCAATGAGACCCTGCCCGCGGACTACCCGTGGGTGGAAAAGGTAGCCGACAAGGGCCAGCTCTCCGAGATTGTCAACGACCTCGCCGAGCGGTACCCGAAGGTTGTGGTGGCGGCAACGCTGGACAACTTGAAGGATGCCGGTTTCTACTGGGCCACCCGCTCCGGGATCACCGTGGCCATCTCGGACATCAAGGTGCCCGACGCCAAGCCGGCCATCCTGGAAGGCTACGAGAAGAAGGCCGCCAAGGTGCAGTCCCAGTTCGACATGGGCATGATGGCGGACGAGGAACGCCGCCAGGACCTGATCGACATCTGGAACCAGGCCACGAACGAGATCGCCGAGGCCATGCGCGCCTCCTTCTCCGCCTCCAACACCATTAACCGGATGGTTTCCTCCGGTGCCCGTGGTAACTGGATGCAGGTTCGCCAGATTGCCGGTATCCGCGGCCTGGTGGCGAACCCGAAGGGTGAAATCATTCCCCGTCCGATCAAGTCCTCCTACCGCGAGGGCCTGTCGGTGCTGGAATACTTCATCGCCACGCACGGCGCCCGCAAGGGCCTGGCCGACACCGCGCTGCGTACCGCCAACTCGGGTTATTTGACCCGTCGCCTGGTGGACGTCTCGCAGGACGTGATCGTCCGCGAGGACGACTGCGGCACCGAGCGGGGCCTGACCCTGCCGATCGCCGTCGTCGACTCCATGGGCGAGCTGCACCTGCACGAGGAGGTCGAGAACAGCGTGTACGCGCGCACCCTGGCCACCGAGGTGCTCGACGCCAACGGCAAGGTGCTGGCCGAGGCCGGCGCCGACGTCGGGGACGTGCTCATTGCCGAACTGTTTGCGGCCGGCATTGCCGAGATCAAGGTCCGCTCCGTGCTCACCTGTGAGTCCACGGTGGGAACCTGCGCCCTGTGCTACGGCCGTTCGCTGGCCACCGGCAAGACCGTGGACATTGGTGAGGCCGTGGGCATCATCGCCGCACAGTCCATTGGTGAGCCCGGCACGCAGCTGACCATGCGTACCTTCCACACCGGTGGTGCCGTTTCGGCGAGCCGCGGCGAGGACATCACCCAGGGTCTGCCCCGTATCCAGGAGCTCTTTGAGGCCCGTACGCCCAAGGGTGTCGCACCGATCGCGGAAGCGGCCGGACGCATCAACATTGATGAGTCCGAGCGCACGCTGCGGTTGATCCTGACCCCGGACGACGGAACCGAGGAGATCGCCTACCCGGTCCTGCGCCGTGCGCGTCTGCTGGTGGTTGACGGCGAACACGTTGAGGTTGGCCAGAAGCTGGTGGTGGGTGCCGTCGATCCGAAGCAGGTGCTGCGCATCCTGGGCCCGCGTGCCGCCCAGAAGCACCTCGTTGAGGAAGTCCAGGGCGTCTACCGCAGCCAGGGCGTGGGCATCCACGACAAGCACGTGGAGGTCATCGTCCGCCAGATGCTCCGGCGCGTGACGGTCATCGAGTCCGGCGACTCGAACCTGTTGCCCGGCGAGCTGGCCGAGCGCGGCCGCTTCGAGACGGAAAACCGTCGCGTTGTGTCCGAGGGCAAGAAGCCGGCCTCGGGCCGCAACGAGCTCATGGGCATCACCAAGGCCTCCCTGGCCACCGAGTCCTGGCTCTCCGCCGCGTCCTTCCAGGAGACCACCCGCGTGCTGACGCAGGCGGCCATGGAAGGCAAGTCGGACCCCCTGTTGGGCCTGAAGGAGAACGTGATCATCGGTAAGCTGATCCCGGCGGGCACGGGTCTGCCGCGCTACACCAACGTCACGGTCGAGCCGACCGAGGAAGCCAAGGCGAACCTGTTCACGGGTCCGAGCGCGTTCAGCGACTTTGACTACGTGGGCGGCGTGGGCGACCTGGGGGCCGAGTTCCGGGCCATCCCCTTGGATGACTACGACCTGGGCAACAACTTCAGCAACTGATCCCCACGCCCCCGGGCGTAGGGAACGGTTCGACGGCGGTGACGCACCTCTCCAGGGTGCGTCACCGCCGTCGGGCGTTAACCCCAAAAAGGGGCAGCCGCTAGCCGGAGTAGTCCCCGCGCTTCCACTTCTCCCAGTCCCACGTGGCCAGGAACTTCCGGCCGCTGCTCATGCCCCGGGTGTACATGTCCGTCTTGGCCGCCGGGCTGAGCCGGAAGTCGGTGGAGCGGTAGGGGGAGGTGTCCACGAAGATGGTGCGCGAGGCCGCCTGGGGATCGTTGACGTAGGCCCTGTCGTGGGCGCCCATCATGGTGCTCAGCAGTGACTTGGCCAGCTCAAGGTTGGAGTTGTCCGGCCGCCAGTCCTCGCTGCGGATCATCGACTGGCCGGAGAGCTTCACCCCGAGGGTCGGCCAGCGGGAGGGCAGGCCGTCGTGCCGGTCGAAGATGGACATGGGGTAGTTGGAGAGCAGCCCGCCGTCGGCGCACACGATGTGGTCGTGGCCGGTCGCGGCGGAATCGGTGGAGATTTTCCAGGGCCGGAAGAAGAACGGGATGGACGCGGAGGCCCGGATGGCGTCCGCGACGTCCACGGTGTCCGGGTCCACGCCCAGCAGCGTCTCATAGTCCCAGGGCAGGCGCAGCATCAGGCCCCGGGAGATGTCCGAGACGATCACCACCAGCCTGTAGCGCTGGGCTGGGGGCAGGGCGCTGTCGGGATCATCGTCGCGCAGGTCCGCCCACGTGTGGACACCCTGTGCGGCGAGGGTCTCCTTGAGCCACTCATGGAGGAAGCCGCCGGCATACAGGCCCTCGTGCAGGAGCAGCCCGGCCGCCCGGCCGAGGCCGGGGACGTGGGCCAGGAACCCGGCCTCGTCCTCAAAATTGGAAAAGTCGAGGTCGTCCATGATGCCCTTCACCTGGTCCGTGGACATGCCCGCGGCCAGGAAGCCGGCAACGATGGCCCCCGCCGAGGTCCCCGCTATCCGGTGAAAGGTGTACGGGTCGCCGTGGCCGGCCAGTGCGCTCACGGCACCCACCAGGCTGGATCCCTTGACCCCGCCGCCCTCAAGCACCAAATCAGCATCAGCCATGATGAATCCCGTCCGTGCCGCGCGTGCGGGTGGCTGGGGACCGCCCGCACGCGGGACTAGATTGAGCGTGCGCCCGCCGGGCGGCGGTGTCAAGGGGCCCGGCCGCGGCCGGATGCTTTGATTCGTGGTCCGGGTCGCGGCCGTGATAGAGTCGAGAGTAATTGTTAGTGTGGCAGTGGATAAGAGTGTGCGCTTCACCCCAATCGGGCGGGAAGTGGATGCGGGTCCGGGTTGTACGGTTCTTGTACAGCGAATGCCACATTTTTGCATGCCTAGGCGCTGTGAAGTCGCCCAGTCTGCGACTACCAGTAAACGGCCTGTCCCCATGGCCGGCGACGTGACGCCCAGGCGCCCCGGACGGCGGCGGCGGGGAGAAGCAACACGAGAATCCTCTCGAGAAAATAACGGAGAACACGAAAGTGCCTACGATTCAGCAGCTGGTCCGGAAGGGCCGCTCACCCAAGGTCTCGAAGACCAAGGCTCCCGCATTGAAGGGCAGCCCCATGCGTCGCGGCGTTTGCACGCGCGTTTACACGACCACCCCGAAGAAGCCGAACTCGGCCCTGCGCAAGGTTGCCCGCGTGCGCCTCAACGGCGGCGTGGAAGTGACCGCTTACATCCCCGGTGTTGGCCACAACCTTCAGGAGCACTCCATCGTGCTCGTTCGCGGAGGCCGTGTGAAGGACCTTCCCGGCGTTCGGTACAAGATTGTCCGCGGCGCATTGGATACCCAGGGCGTTAAGAACCGCAAGCAGGCTCGCAGCCGCTACGGTGCGAAGATGGAGAAGAAGTAATATGCCTCGCAAGGGTCCGGCCCCGAAGCGGCCGCTAGTTGTAGATCCCGTTTACGGCTCCCCGTTGGTCACGCAGCTGATCAACAAGGTGCTGGTGGACGGCAAGAAGTCCACCGCGGAGCGCATCGTCTACGGCGCACTCGAGGGTGTGCGTGAGAAGACCGGCGGCGATCCCGTTGCCGCCCTGAAGAAGGCCATGGATAACATCAAGCCGAGCCTTGAGGTGAAGTCCCGCCGTGTTGGTGGCGCCACCTACCAGGTTCCGGTTGAGGTCAAGCCGGGTCGCCAGACTGCACTGGCCCTGCGCTGGTTGGTTGGTTACTCCAAGGCCCGCCGCGAGAAGACCATGACCGAGCGCCTTCGGAACGAGGTACTGGATGCGTCCAACGGTCTCGGTGCCGCTGTCAAGCGTCGCGAAGACACCCACAAGATGGCCGAGTCCAACAAGGCCTTCGCCCATTACCGTTGGTAACAAGAGCTTGATGGGGCTTTCGGCGGCAAAACCGCCGAAAGTCCCCCAGCTCTCCTTAGATAGGGAGTAACCGTGGCACAGGACGTGCTTACCGACCTTAACAAGGTCCGCAACATCGGCATCATGGCCCACATTGATGCCGGCAAGACCACTACTACTGAGCGCATCCTCTTCTACACGGGTGTGAACCACAAGCTCGGCGAAACGCACGACGGTGCCTCGACGACCGACTGGATGGACCAGGAAAAAGAACGCGGCATCACGATCACCTCTGCCGCCGTGACCTGTTTCTGGGACAAGAACCAGATCAACATCATTGACACCCCCGGCCACGTTGACTTCACGGTGGAAGTTGAGCGCTCCTTGCGTGTGCTCGACGGCGCCGTTGCCGTCTTTGACGGCAAGGAAGGCGTGGAGCCGCAGTCCGAGACCGTCTGGCGCCAGGCCGACAAGTACAACGTTCCGCGCATCTGCTTTGTCAACAAGATGGACAAGCTCGGCGCCGACTTCTACTTCACCGTGGACACCATCATCAACCGCCTCGGCGCCAAGCCGCTGGTCATGCAGCTGCCGATCGGTTCCGAGAGCGAGTTCATCGGCGTCGTGGACCTGATGACCATGAAGGCGTTTGTCTGGGCCGGCGACTCCAAGGGTGATGTCACCATGGGCGCCAACTACGAGGTCCAGGAAATCCCCGCGGAGCTGGCGGCCAAGGCCGAAGAGTACCGTGCCGCCATGGTGGAAGCCGCGGCGGAGGCTTCCGAAGAGCTCATGGAGAAGTACCTCGAAGGCATCGAGCCTTCCGTTGCCGAGCTCAAGGCCGGCATCCGCAAGCTGACCGTCAACTCCGAGATCTACCCGGTGTTCTGTGGTTCCGCGTTCAAGAACCGCGGCGTTCAGCCGATGCTTGACGCCGTCATCGACTACCTGCCCTCGCCGCTGGACGTCGAGGCCATGATTGGTCACGACCCCAAGGACGAGACCGTTGAGCTCACGCGCAAGCCTTCCGAGGACGAGCCGTTCTCGGCCCTGGCCTTCAAGATCGCCGCGCACCCGTTCTTTGGCCAGTTGAACTTCATCCGCGTGTACTCCGGCAAGGCATCTTCGGGTACGCAGCTGCTGAACTCGACGAAGCAGAAGAAGGAGCGCATTGGCAAGCTCTTCCAGATGCACGCCAACAAGGAAAYGCCCGTCGATGAGATCCACGCCGGTCACATCTACGCGGTCATTGGCCTCAAGGACACCACTACCGGTGACACCCTGTGCGACCCGGCCAACCCGATCGTCCTTGAATCGATGACCTTCCCCGAGCCCGTGATCTTCGTCGCCATTGAGCCCAAGACCAAGGGTGACCAGGAGAAGCTCTCAACGGCCATCCAGAAACTCTCCGCTGAGGACCCGACGTTCACCGTCAACCTCAACGAAGACACCGGCCAGACGGAAATTGGCGGCATGGGCGAGCTTCACCTGGACATCCTGGTGGACCGCATGCGCCGCGAATTCAACGTTGAAGCCAACGTTGGCAAGCCGCAGGTCGCATACCGCGAGACCATCAAGCGCGCGGTTGCCAAGCACGACTACACGCACAAGAAGCAGACCGGTGGTTCGGGTCAGTTCGCAAAGATCCAGATTGCGATCGAACCGCTGGACACGCATGAAGGTGCAATGTACGAGTTCGAAAACAAGGTCACCGGTGGCCGTGTTCCGCGCGAATACATCCCCAGCGTTGACCAGGGCATCCAGTCCGCACTGCCCGACGGCGTGCTGGCCGGCTACCCGATGGTCGGCATCAAGGCGACGCTCCTTGACGGCGCGTCCCACGACGTTGACTCCTCCGAGATGGCCTTCAAGATCGCCGGTCGCATGGCGTTCAAGGAAGCCGCCCGGATGGCGAACCCGGTTCTGCTGGAACCGCTGATGGATGTTGAGGTCCGCACCCCTGAGGAATACATGGGTGAGGTTATTGGCGACATCAACTCCCGTCGCGGCCAGATGCAGTCCATGGAGGATGCCAGCGGTGTCAAGGTCATTCGTGCCCTTGTGCCCCTGTCCGGCATGTTCGGCTACATTGGTGACCTGCGGTCCAAGACCCAGGGTCGTGCCGTGTACTCGATGAAGTTCGACAGCTACGCTGAGGTCCCGAAGGCTGTTGCCGACGAGATCATCCAGAAGGCCCGCGGCGAATAGTCGCACCTGTGCCGCAGCCTGTCCCGGCTCCCTGCCGGGCCAGGCTGCGAACATATTGCAATTTCTTAAATATCAAAAGCCCCCAGTAGACTTACTTTGAATTTCGGCCACGAAAAGCGTTGMTGAAAGTAAGTCATCTGAAAAACGTTCTAGGAGGAACCCGTGGCGAAGGCAAAGTTCGAGCGGACTAAGCCGCACGTTAACATCGGCACCATCGGTCACGTAGACCATGGCAAGACGACGTTGACGGCTGCCATTTCCAAGGTACTGTACGACAAGTACCCGACACTCAATGAGCAGCGTGATTTCAGCTCCATCGACTCGGCTCCCGAGGAGAAGCAGCGCGGTATCACGATCAACATCTCCCACGTTGAGTACCAGACCGAGAAGCGCCACTACGCACACGTAGACGCCCCCGGTCACGCTGACTACATCAAGAACATGATCACCGGTGCCGCGCAGATGGACGGTGCCATCCTGGTGGTTGCCGCCACTGACGGTCCGATGGCCCAGACGCGCGAGCACGTTCTGCTGGCCCGCCAGGTTGGTGTTCCCTACCTGCTGGTCGCCCTGAACAAGTCCGACATGGTGGAGGACGAAGAGCTCCTGGACCTGGTGGAAATGGAAGTTCGTGAACTTCTCTCCTCCCAGGGCTTTGACGGTGACAACGCTCCCGTCGTGCGCGTTTCCGGCCTGAAGGCCCTGGAAGGCGATCCCGTATGGGTCAAGTCCGTTGAGGACCTGATGGATGCTGTGGACAACAACGTTCCGGACCCGATCCGCGACAAGGACAAGCCGTTCCTGATGCCGGTTGAAGATGTCTTCACCATCACCGGTCGCGGCACCGTTGTGACGGGCCGCGCCGAGCGTGGAACCCTGTCCATCAACTCCGAGGTCGAGATCGTCGGCATCCGTCCGGTCCAGAAGACCACGGTTACCGGTATCGAGATGTTCCACAAGCAGCTCGACGAGGCATGGGCCGGCGAGAACTGTGGTCTGCTGCTGCGCGGTATCAAGCGCGAAGACGTAGAGCGTGGCCAGGTCATCGTGAAGCCGGGTTCCATTACCCCGCACACGAACTTCGAGGCCAACGTCTACATCCTGGCGAAGGATGAGGGTGGGCGTCACAACCCGTTCTACTCCAACTACCGCCCGCAGTTCTACTTCCGCACCACGGATGTCACCGGCGTCATCACCCTGCCCGAGGGCACGGAAATGGTTATGCCTGGCGACAACACCGAAATGACCGTCGAGCTGATTCAGCCGATCGCCATGGAAGAGGGCCTCGGCTTCGCCATCCGCGAAGGCGGCCGCACCGTCGGTTCAGGTCGCGTTACCAAGATCATCAAGTAGCACACACGCTTGAGGTGAATCTGTAGGGAAGGTCCCCGGCTTCGGCCGGGGGCCTTCCTTTTTGGTTGCGCGGTGGGTGACATTGCTCACGGCCGGCCCCCGCCCCCGGGGCCGGTTGGCGTTTGCGCCCATAGTCGGGCATACTAGATGAGTTGTTCAAGTGCTTTTTCGTGTCCCGGTCGAGATAATGCTCGATGCAGGGTCCAAGCCAAAGCCCAAACATAACCCACCCTCGCAAATATGCGGGTACGTGCGCGACTTGTTCGCGACACGCCCGACCGCGGGGGTCGGAGCCTCGGCGGATTGAGGAACCCGGAACTATCCGGATTCAGTTCGTTGGAAGCGTGGCTGGAAGTGCCACATGGAACTGCCGAAAAGTAAACAGTGTTTACGTCAACAGCATTGCTCCCCTTAGGATGCTTCGTTACAGGAAAGAGAGTCACGACGCCATGGCGGGACAAAAAATCCGCATCCGGCTGAAGTCATATGACCACGAGGTCATTGATGTTTCAGCTCGGAAGATCGTTGAGACGGTCACGCGCGCAGGCGCAACGGTAGTCGGCCCGGTGCCGCTGCCCACCGAGAAGAACGTTTACTGTGTCATTCGTTCCCCTCACAAGTACAAGGACAGCCGCGAGCACTTTGAAATGCGCACGCACAAGCGTCTGATCGACATCATCGACCCCACGCCCAAGGCGGTGGATTCGCTCATGCGTCTCGACCTGCCGGCCGACGTGAACATCGAAATCAAACTGTAGGGAGGTGCTGAGAAACTATGACCGAGACCCGAAACACTAAGGGCATCCTGGGCACGAAGCTCGGCATGACCCAGGTCTGGGATGAGAACAACAAGCTTGTTCCCGTCACCGTCGTCCAGGCTGACTCCAACGTCATCACCCAGCTGCGCAACGCAGAGGTGGATGGCTACGTCGCCGTACAAATCGGCTACGGTGCGATCGACCCGCGCAAGGTCACCAAGCCGCTGGCTGGTCACTTCGCGAAGGCCGGCGTCACGCCCCGCCGCCACGTCGTGGAACTGCGCACCGCAGACGCCGCAAGCTACACCCTCGGCCAGGAGCTCTCCGTTGAGATCTTCGAAGCCGGCCAGAAGGTCGACGTCGTCGGCACTTCCAAGGGCAAGGGCTTCGCCGGTGTCATGAAGCGTCACGGCTTCCACGGCGCCCCGGCATCCCACGGTGCCCACAAGAACCACCGCAAGCCCGGTTCCATCGGTGGCGCGTCCACCCCAGGCCGCGTTTTCAAGGGTGTCCGTATGGCTGGCCGTATGGGCGCCGAGCGCGTCACGACCATGAACCTCACGGTTCACGGGGTCGACGCCGAGAAGTCGCTGCTGCTGATCAAGGGTGCCGTCCCCGGCGCCCGCGGCACGGTCGTCCTGGTACGCACCGCCGTGAAGGGAGCATAAGTAAATGGCTACTGTAAACGTTGACCTGCCTGCAGAGATCTTCGACGTCCAGACCAACGTGCCGCTGTTGCACCAGGTCGTCGTCGCCCAGCTCGCTGCCGCACGCCAAGGCACGCACAAGACCAAGACCCGCGCCGAAGTTTCCGGTGCCGGCCGCAAGCCGTTCAAGCAGAAGGGCACCGGCCGCGCCCGTCAGGGTTCCATCCGCGCCCCCCACATGACCGGCGGTGGCGTTGTCCACGGGCCGACCCCGCGCGACTACAGCCAGCGGACCCCCAAGAAGATGAAGGCAGCGGCCCTGCGCGGCGCCTTGTCCGACCGGGCCCGCAACGGCCGCATCCACGTGGTGGCAGAACTGGTTGCCGGCACCACGCCGTCCACCAAGGCCGCCAAGGCCGTCCTGTCCTCGATCTCCGAGCGCAAGAACCTGCTCGTGGTCATCGAGCGGGCCAACGACGTCGCCGCGCTGAGCGTGCGCAACATCACCGACATCCACGTCCTGTATGTTGACCAGCTCAACACCTACGACGTGCTGGTTGCCGATGACGTCGTCTTCACGCAGGCTGCCTACGAAGTTTTCGTCGCCGGCCGGGCAGCTGCCGAGGCCTTCGCCTCCAGCATGCTGCTGGTTGAGGACGAGCTGTCCGCCGATGCCGCCGTCGAAGGTGACATCAAGGGCAACAAGGGCTCCATGAAGTACCACGTGCCTGGTTCACGCTGGTATGACGCCACGGTGGCCGAGGTCTGGTTCGCAACGGTTGAGGAGGCCAAGGCCGCAGGCTTTGTTCCCGCCGGCGGCGAAGCGGCGCAAGCCATCTCAGACACGCAGGAGGACGCCAAGTGAGCGCCGTCACCATCAAGGATCCGCGCGACGTCGTGCTTGCACCCGTCGTCTCGGAAAAGAGCTACGGCTTGATCGACGAAGGCAAATACACCTTCCTGGTCGACCCCCGCTCGAACAAGACCGAGATCAAGCTGGCCGTGGAGAAAATCTTCTCCGTCAAGGTCGACTCGATCAACACCATCAACCGTGCCGGTAAGCGCAAGCGCACCAAGTTCGGATGGGGACAGCGCAAGAACACCAAGCGCGCGATCGTCTCCCTCAAAGAAGGCACAATCGACATCTTCGGCGGTCCGCTTTCCTAAGCGGAGACCACTTTAACGAGGAAATAAACTATGGGAATCCGTAAATACAAGCCGACAACCCCGGGCCGTCGCGGCTCGAGCGTTGCCGACTTCACTGAAATCACGCGGTCGACGCCGGAGAAGTCTCTGGTCCGTCCCCTGCCCAAAAAGGGTGGCCGCAATAACACCGGTCGTATCACGACTCGTCACAAGGGTGGTGGCCACAAGCGCCAGTACCGCCTGATTGACTTCCGTCGTCACGACAAGGATGGCGTCAACGCCCGCGTTGCTGAGATCGAATACGATCCCAACCGCACGGCGCGCATCGCCCTCCTGCACTACGTTGATGGCACCAAGCGTTACATCATTGCCCCGAACAAGCTCAAGCAGGGCGACTTCGTTGAAGCCGGTCCCGCCGCGGACATCAAGCCCGGCAACAACCTGCCGCTGCGCAACATCCCGGTGGGTACTGTTATCCACGCCGTGGAGCTGCGTCCCGGCGGCGGGGCCAAGATGGCCCGCTCCGCCGGAGCCTCCGTTCAGCTCGTCGCCAAGGAAGGGCGCTTCGCACAGCTGCGCCTGCCCTCCGGCGAAATCCGCAATGTTGATGCGCGCTGCCGCGCCACCATCGGCGAAGTGGGCAACGCTGAGCAGTCCAACATCAACTGGGGCAAGGCAGGGCGCATGCGCTGGAAGGGCGTTCGCCCGACCGTCCGTGGTGTCGTGATGAACCCGGTTGACCACCCGCACGGTGGTGGTGAAGGCAAGACCTCCGGTGGACGTCACCCGGTCAACCCGAACGGTAAGCCGGAAGGCCGTACCCGCCGTCCCAACAAAGAGAGCGACAAACTCATTGTGCGTCGCCGTCGTACTGGCAAGAACAAGCGATAGGAGCCTGGAGACATGCCACGTAGCCTGAAGAAGGGTCCCTTCGTAGACCAGCACCTCTTTGTCAAGGTCGCTAGGGAAAACGAAAAGGGCACCAAGAACGTCATCAAGACCTGGTCCCGCCGCTCGATGATCATCCCGGACATGCTGGGTCACACGATCGCCGTGCACGATGGTCGCAAGCACATCCCCGTGTTTGTCACCGAGTCGATGGTCGGGCACAAGCTCGGCGAATTCGCCCCCACGCGGACATTCCGCGGCCATGTCAAGGACGACCGTAAGGGCAAGCGCCGCTAGGCGCTTCCCTGACGGCTAAGACGAGAGAAGGAAAGCAATGGAAGCCAAGGCAAGTGCGCGTCATCTGCGCGTCACGCCTATGAAGGCCCGGCGCGTCGTCAACCTGATTCGTGGCAAGCAGGCGAATGAGGCATTGGCGATTTTGAAGTTTGCCCCCCAGGCAGCTTCGGAGCCGGTATTCAAGGTAGTCCAGTCCGCAGTGGCCAACGCCCGCGTTCTGGCTGATCGCGACAGCATCGCGTTCAATGAAAACGACCTGTACATCAGCGAGATCTTCGTTGACGAGGGCCCGACCATGAAGCGGTTCCAGCCGCGAGCACAGGGTCGCGCGTTCCAGATCAAGAAGCGCACCAGCCACGTCACCGTGGTTGTCGCTACCCCCGAGAAAGAGGAGGCTCGCTAAGTGGGACAGAAAGTAAACCCGCACGGGTTCCGTCTCGGGATCACCACGGACCACCGTTCACACTGGTTCGCGGACAGCACCAAGCCCGGACAGCGTTACAAGGACTTCGTAAAAGAAGACATCCGCATCCGCGAACTCATGTCCACGGGCATGGATCGCGCCGGCATTTCCAAGGTTGAGATCGAGCGCACCCGTGACCGTGTTCGTGTGGATATCCACACCGCACGCCCGGGCATCGTCATCGGTCGTCGTGGAGCCGAGGCGGACCGCATTCGCGGCGAGCTCGAAAAGCTCACCGGCAAGCAGGTTCAGCTGAACATCCTGGAAGTGAAGAACCCGGAAGCGGACGCTCAGCTCGTTGCCCAGGGCATCGCCGAGCAGCTGACCTCACGCGTGGCCTTCCGCCGCGCGATGAAGAAGGCCATGCAGTCCGCACAGCGCACCGGCAGCGTCAAGGGCATTCGTGTCGCTTGCGCCGGTCGCCTGGGCGGGGCGGAAATGTCCCGCACCGAGTTCTACCGCGAAGGTCGCGTGCCCCTGCACACCCTGCGCGCCAACATTGACTACGGCTTCTTTGAAGCCAAGACCGTGTTCGGGCGCATCGGTGTCAAGGTCTGGATCTACAAGGGTGACGTCACGAGCAAGGAACTGGCCGCCCAGGCGGCCGCAGCTCCTTCCCGTGGCCGCGGCCCGCGTCGTGACGGCGATGACCGCGGTCCCCGCGGCCCCCGCGCCGGTGGCGACCGTCGTCGCACCGACCGTCCCGAGCGCACCGAGGCCCCGGCCGCGGTGGAGGCTCCTGTAGCCGGCGAAAGCGCGGCTCCGGCAGTAGAAGGAGGGCAGGCTTAAATGCTTATCCCACGTCGAGTAAAGTTCCGCAAGCAGCACCACCCGGGTCGCTCCGGGCAGGCTACCGGCGGCACCACGGTCACGTTTGGCGAATGGGGCATTCAGGCCCTGACGCCTGCCTACGTCACCAACCGCCAGATCGAGTCCGCTCGTATCGCCATGACGCGTCACATCAAGCGTGGCGGAAAGGTGTGGATCAACATCTACCCCGACCGTCCGTTGACGAAGAAGCCGGCCGAAACCCGCATGGGTTCCGGTAAGGGTTCACCCGAGTGGTGGATTGCGAATGTCAAGCCCGGCCGCGTTCTCTTTGAACTCTCCGGTGTATCAGAAGAGGTAGCTCGCGAGGCCCTGCGCCTGGCGATCCACAAGCTGCCGTTGAAAGCACGCATCGTGCGTCGCGAAGGTGGTGAGTAGAGATGTCAGTTGGATCTAAGGATCTTGCACCCGCTCAGCTGGACGGGTTCGACAACGAGCGTCTTGTTGAAGAACTCCGCAAGGCCAAGGAGGAGCTGTTCAACCTGCGTTTCCAGTCCGCCACCGGTCAGCTGGAAAACCACGGTCGTTTGCGCGTTGTGAAGCGCGACATCGCCCGCATCTACACGGTGCTGCGCGAGCGCGAGCTGGGCATTCGCCCGGACGTCGTTGCCGCCGCACCGGTGGAGAAGGCCTCCAAGAAGGCTGACAAGGAAGCCAAGAAGGTCTCCAAGAAGGCTGAAGAATCTGAGGAGGACGCCAAGTGAGCGATTCTGTAAACAACAATGAAGCTGGCACGGAGACTGCGGTGGTCCGCGGCGAGCGTAAGAAGCTGCGCGGCTACGTCGTCTCCGACAAGATGGAAAAGACCATTGTCGTTGAGGTCGAAGACCGTGTGAAGCACGCGCTGTACGGCAAGGTGCTTCGACGCACCTCGAAGGTCAAGGCTCACGATGAAGAGAACAGCGCCGGCATCGGCGACCTGGTCCTCATCAGTGAAACCCGGCCGCTCTCCGCTACCAAGCGGTGGCGCCTGGTCGAGATCATCGAAAAGGCCAAGTAAACACTTCAGTGTTGCCTTGAGCAAGGGCCCGTCACCGCATGCGGTGGCGGGCCCTTCGCCGTCCATTGCGCGCCGCCGGCCCGCCCCCGCGGAGCCGGAACGCCCCCGAACCGCTTGAACGCTGTCGGCCCACAGCGTTCATGCGGCCCCCCAGCGTTCAAGCGGGCAAGCAGCGCCCGTGGCCCGCCCACGTAACGGGAGGGTACGCCGTCGTGCTAGGATTATCTATTGCTGCGCCATTTCCGTGCCACCGTTTTCGGTAGCGGCAGTTGGCGTGCAATTACCTCGTAAATGCTCGTGCCACTACAAACTGCCGTCCGAAGCGCGGAGTCATCCGCAGCGGGTTTGGAACGGAAAGTGCAGTTGGCATGAGGTATTTAGGCGTGTTGTGGCAAAATCCAGGCACGTCGAGAGACATCCCGAACAATACGTTCCGCAAGGCTCGTCCACAGATGGTTTGTGGCCAAGAACCGGCGCGACGAACAGGAGACACTAGTGATTCAGCAGGAGTCGCGGCTTAAGGTCGCCGACAACACGGGTGCCAAGGAAATCTTGACAATCCGCGTTCTCGGTGGATCCGGGCGCCGCTACGCAGGCATTGGCGACACCATTGTCGCTACCGTCAAGGATGCAATTCCCGGCGGAAACGTAAAGAAGGGTGACGTCGTCAAGGCTGTCATCGTTCGCACCAAGAAGGAACGCCGCCGTGCGGATGGTTCCTACATCAAGTTTGATGAGAACGCCGCCGTGCTTCTCAAGAACGACGGGGACCCCCGCGGTACCCGTATCTTCGGCCCGGTTGGTCGCGAACTTCGGGACAAGAAGTTCATGAAGATCATCTCGYTGGCTCCGGAGGTGCTCTAACTTATGGCAAAGATCAAGAAGGGTGACCTGGTTCAGGTCATCACCGGCGCCAAGGCCGAGCGTGGCGGCGACCGTGGCAAGCAGGGCAAGGTCCTGAAGGTTTACGCCGAGACCAACCGCGTGTTGGTCGAGGGCGTCAACCGCGTCACCAAGCACACCAAGGCAGGCCAGACGGAACGTGGCACCAACACCGGTGGCATTGAAATCGTCGAGGCACCCATTCACATCTCAAACGTTGCCGTGGTGGACCCGTCCACCAAGAAGCCGACCCGCGTCGGCTACCGCATCGAGACCGTAGAGCGCGATGGCCGCAAGCGCGAAGTGCGCATCCGCGTTGCCAAGGGCTCTGGGAAGGATCTGGCATGAGCGCCGTAGCTGCAGAGAGCACCCCGACGATCACGCCCCGGCTGAAGACCCGCTACGCAGCGGAGATCAAGTCGGCGCTGATCGAGGAATTCAAGTACGCGAACGTGAACCAGGTTCCCCGCCTGGTGAAGGTTGTTGTCAACATGGGTGTTGGAGAAGCCGCCAAGGACTCCAAGATCATCGACGGCGCCGTCCGCGACCTGACCGCCATCACCGGCCAGAAGCCCCAGGTTTCCAAGGCCCGCAAGTCGATCGCCCAGTTCAAGCTGCGCGAAGGCATGCCGATCGGTTGCCACACCACGCTGCGCGGAGACCGCATGTGGGAATTCCTGGACCGCCTCGTCACGCTGGCCCTGCCCCGTATCCGCGACTTCCGCGGCCTCAGCGGCAAGCAGTTCGACGGCAACGGCAACTACACCTTCGGTCTGACCGAGCAGGTTATGTTCCACGAGATCGACCAGGATTCCATTGACCGCGTTCGCGGCATGGACATCACCGTCGTGACCACCGCCAAGACAGATGACGAAGGCCGCGCGCTGCTGAAGGCGCTTGGCTTCCCGTTCAAATCCGAAGATAACTAATCTACGTAAAAGGTCCGGGCCGTTGGTCGAGCCTGTCGAGAGCTGATCTCGACACGGCCGCACCGCGCAAGGGAAACCGTTACGAGGAAGGGCAAGCGCCCAAATGACAATGACAGATCCTGTCGCAGACATGCTTACGCGTCTGCGCAACGCAAACTCGGCACACCACGACACCGTGTCCATGCCGTTTAGCAAGCTCAAGGGCCACATCGCCGACATCCTCAAGGCGCAGGGCTACATTGCCGCCTGGCAGGTTGAAGACGCCGAGGTCGGCAAGAAGATGACCATCGAGCTGAAGTACGGCCCCAGCCGGGAGCGTTCAATCGCCGGTCTACGCCGCATTTCCAAGCCCGGACTGCGCGTTTACGCAAAGTCGACGAACCTCCCCAACGTGTTGGGCGGTTTGGGTGTCGCCATCCTGTCGACGTCGTCCGGTCTGCTGACCGACCGCCAGGCTGCCAAGAAGGGCGTGGGTGGGGAAGTCCTCGCCTACGTCTGGTAGTAGAGAGAGAAGGGAAAGAATAATGTCACGTATTGGACGTCTCCCCATCTCCGTGCCTGCCGGCGTCGAGGTCAAGGTTGAGGACAACCTGGTTTCCGTCAAGGGCCCCAAGGGATCGCTGGCACACACGGTGGCCAGCCCCATCACGGTCGCCCTCGAGGACAACACCCTCACGGTCAGCCGCCCCAACGATGAGCGCACCTCGCGTTCACTCCACGGTTTGACCCGTACCCTCATCGACAACCTGATCATCGGTGTCACGAAGGGCTACGAGAAGAAGCTGGAAATCGTTGGTACCGGTTACCGCGTAGTCGCCAAGGGCGCCGACCTGGAGTTCGCTCTGGGCTTTAGCCACCCGGTTGTCGTTTCGGCACCGGCCGGCATCACTTTGACGGTTGAGAGCCCCACCAAGCTCGCCGTCTCTGGTATTGACAAGCAGCAGGTGGGCGAAGTTGCTGCCAACATCCGCAAGCTGCGCAAGCCCGACCCCTACAAGGGCAAGGGCGTTCGCTACGCCGGCGAGATCATCCGCCGCAAGGTCGGAAAGGCTGGTAAGTAACCATGGCACTATCCGTACGAGGAAAGTCCAAGGCCGCAGCACGCGGCCGTCGCCACCTGCGCGTTCGCAAGCGCGTCAGCGGCACCACGGTGCGTCCGCGCCTGGTCGTCAACCGCTCCGCCCGCCACGTATTCGTGCAGGTCATCGATGACACCCAGGGCCTGACCCTGGCGTCGGCATCGACCCTGGAAGCGGACCTTCGCTCCTTCGAAGGTGACAAGTCCGCCAAGGCCAAGCGCGTCGGCGAGCTCATCGCCGAGCGTGCGAAGGCTGCCGGCATTGAAGCTGTCGTGTTCGACCGTGGCGGCAACCGCTACCACGGCCGTGTTGCAGCTGTTGCCGACGGCGCGCGTGAAGGCGGTCTGGCACTGTGACCGAAAACATTAACAAGGAGAACACTGTGTCGCAAGCAACTGCAGCTGACGGCGCGGCAGCTAAGACCGGCGCCGAGACTGCTCCGGCAGCCACCGACGGCGGCCGTGGCGGCCGTGACGGCGGCCGTGGCGGCCGTGACGGCGGTCGTGGCGGCCGTGACGGCGGCCGTGGCCGTGGTCGCGATGGTGGCCGCGAGGCCGAGAAGAACCAGTACATCGAACGTGTCGTGAACATCAACCGTGTGGCCAAGGTCGTCAAGGGTGGTCGTCGCTTCAGCTTCACCGCCCTGGTGATCGTCGGCGACGGCAACGGCCTCGTTGGCGTCGGCTACGGCAAGGCCAAGGAAGTTCCCGCGGCCATCGCCAAGGGTGTGGAAGAGGCCAAGAAGTCCTTCTTCCGCGTTCCCCTGGTCGGCAAGACGGTTCCGCACCGCGTACAGGGTGAGGCCGCTGCCGGCGTCGTCCTGTTGCGTCCGGCCGCCGCCGGTACCGGTGTTATCGCCGGTGGTCCGGTGCGCGCCGTGCTCGAATGCGTTGGTATCCACGACGTTCTGTCYAAGTCCCTCGGGTCTTCGAACGCCATCAACATTGTTCACGCAACGGTTGATGCACTCAAGCGCCTGGAAGACCCCAAGGCTGTTGCGGCTCGCCGCGGCCTGCCCTTGGACGAGGTCGCCCCGGCCGTGCTGTTGCGCAATATGCAAAAGGCAGGTGCGTAATGACTACACCGAAGAATATCCAGCCTTCCGAGGCGAAGCTGGAAATCACGCAGATCAGGTCCGTCATTGGCGGCAAGCAGAACCAAAAAGACACCCTTCGTTCACTGGGTCTCAAGCACATCGGCGACTCCGTCGTCCGTACGGCTGACGTAGTGACCGCCGGCATGATCAACACGGTTTCGCACCTGCTAAAGGTTGAGGAGGCGAAGTAAGTGGCTGCTGAGAAGAAGTCTGTAGAAACTGCCGAGAAGCAGAACGCACTGAAGGTTCACCACCTGCGTCCGGCACCCGGCGCCAAGACGGCCAAGACCCGTGTCGGCCGTGGTGAAGGTTCCAAGGGTAAGACCGCCGGCCGTGGTACCAAGGGCACCAAGGCCCGCTACCAGGTCAAGGCCGGATTTGCCGGCGGCCAGCTGCCGCTGCACATGCGCCTGCCGAAGCTGCGCGGCTTCAAGAACCCATTCCGCGTCGAGTTCCAGGTGGTCAACCTGGACAAGCTGAACGAGCTCTTCCCCGAAGGTGGCGTTGTCACCGTCGAGACCCTGGTTGAGAAGGGTGCCGTTCGCAAGAACCAGCCCGTGAAGGTGTTGGGCACCGGGGAGATCACCGTCAAGGTTGATGTCACCGCCCACGCGTTCTCCACCAGCGCTGCAGAGAAGATTGCTGCTGCCGGCGGAACCACCACCGAACTCTAAGAAGTTCACGGATGCACTCATCCAGCGATTAGACTCTTGGTGGGCGGAGCTTACGTTCCGCCCGCCAGGGGTCTTCTTGCATCTCTGCGGCCCTAGTGTCTTAGGGGCGCCGCAGTGTCTTAGGGGCGCCGCAGTGTCTTAGGGGCGCCGCGCGGCCGCGGTTTCAGTGCGAGCCGGATCACCCACTAGAATCTTTCCTTGGGCAGCAAACCTGGGCCCACCTTTATCACTACAAATCAGGAGGACGCTTGCTTACCGCATTTGGCCGCGCCTTTCGCACGCCTGATCTGCGACGCAAGTTGTTGTTCACGCTGGGAATCCTCGCCATCTTCCGCCTGGGTGCATTCATCCCCTCGCCCGGAGTTGACTATCGCAACGTCCAGCAGTGTGTGAATGCCGCTGACACCAGCCAGGGCATCTACCAGCTGGTGAACTTGTTCAGCGGCGGCGCCTTGCTGCAGGTTTCCATCTTTGCGCTGGGAATCATGCCCTACATCACCGCGAGCATCATCGTTCAGTTGCTGCGCGTGGTCATTCCCCGTTTCCAGGAGCTGCACCTCGAAGGTGCGCAGGGCCAGGGCCAGCTGACGCAGTACACGCGCTACCTGACCATCGCCCTGGGCCTGCTCAATGCCACCACGCTGGTGACCCTGGCCCGATCCGGGCAGTTGTTCGCCGGGTGTGGGGCGGCCGGCAGCGCCACGCCGCTGATCCCGCAGGACAATCTGGTCACCATCTTGTTGCTGATCATCACGCTGACCGCCGGATCCGGGCTGATCATGTGGATGGGCGAGCTCGTCACCGAGCATGGTGTCGGCAACGGCATGTCCCTGCTGATCTTCGTGGCCATCGCGGCCATGTTCCCCACGTCCCTCGGCGCCATCTTGAAGACGCAGGGCTGGGGCACGTTCCTGCTGGTCATGGTCGTGGGCCTGGTGGTCGTGGCGCTGGTGGTGTTCGTTGAACAGTCCCAACGCCGCGTTCCGGTCCAGTACGCCAAGCGCATGATTGGCCGGCGCACCATGGGCGGAACCAGCACCTACATCCCGATCAAGGTCAACATGGCCGGGGTGATCCCCGTGATCTTCTCCTCGTCGATGCTCTACCTGCCGGCGCTGCTGGCCCAGTTCGCCACCCCGCGCAACTCCACGGCGAACCTGCCGTTCTGGATTGAGTGGATCAACAACTACCTCACGCGCGGAGATCATCCGATCTACATGGCGTTGTACTTCTTCATGACGGTGTTCTTTACGTACTTCTATGTCGCGATCACTTTCGACCCTGAAGAAGTTTCTGACAATATGAAGAAGTACGGTGGGTTCATTCCCGGCATTCGTGCCGGCAAACCCACGCAGGATTACCTGCAGTATGTAATTTCACGCATCACCTTGCCGGGATCGCTGTACTTGGGCATCGTTGCCCTGATCCCGCTCATTGCCTTGGTCCTGATTGGGGCAAACCAGAACTTCCCGTTCGGTGGCACGTCGCTGTTGATTGTCGTTGGTGTCGGGTTGGAGACGGTCAAGCAGATTGATGCACAGCTTCAACAGCGCCACTATGAAGGGTTATTGCGATGACAAGAATGCTGATCATTGGGCCTCCCGGATCGGGTAAGGGCACGCAGGCGGAACGAATTAGTGCCAAGTTGGGCATTGTCGCGATCTCCACGGGCGATATCTTCCGCGCCAACGTCAAGGGTGAAACGCCGCTGGGCGTGGAAGCGAAGAAGTTCATGGACAATGGCGACTTTGTTCCGGACAGTGTGACCAACCGGATGGTGCGGGACCGGCTTGCCCAGGACGACGTCGCCGCGGGCTTCCTGCTCGACGGCTACCCGCGCACCACGGCCCAGGTCGATGAGCTCGATGACATCCTCGGTGCCGCCAACGCGAAACTGGACGTGGTGGTGCAGTTGACCGCCGACGACGAGGAACTCGTCACCCGCCTGCTCGGCCGGGCCCGGGAGACCGGCCGCAGCGATGACACGGAGACGGTCATCCGGCACCGGCTGGACCTGTACCGCGAGCAGACGGAGGTGGTGGTGTCCCGCTATGCGGAGCGCGGCATCCTGGCCAAGGTCGACGGACTCGGGGACATGGACGAGGTCACCGTGCGCATTCTGGACGCCATCAACAACAGCTAGCATGTCAACGCGTTCGCCACCTTGTTGGGCAGTATCGACGGGGCGGCCGGGCGACGGGCTCCTTTCCCGCACCGGGGAAGGGGCCCGCATCATTTTCAACTGAAGGGATCCCGGCATGGCATTTGGCCAGCAAAGGATTGAGTACAAAACCATTGACCAGATGCGCATCATGCATCGCAGCGGACTTATCCTCGACGACGCGTTGAACCAGACCATCGCCGCCGTGTCCCCCGGGGTGACCACCGCCGAGCTCGACGCGCTCTTCGCCTCGCTGCTGAAAAAGGCCGGCGCCACCTCCAACTTCCTCGGCTACTACGACTACCCGGCGTCCATCTGCACCTCCGTCAATGAGGAAGTGGTGCACGGCATTCCCGGCCCCCGGGTGCTCGAACGCGGGGACGTGCTGTCCATCGACGGCGGCGCCATTGTGGAGGGCTGGCACTCCGACTCCGCCCGGACCGTCATTGTCGGGGCCCCGTCGGATGCGGATCCGGCGGACCGCAGGCTCAGCGACATTACCGAGGAGAGCATGTGGCGAGGCATCGCGGCCATGGCGTCGGCGAAGTACGTCGGGGATATCGGCGACGCCATTGACGACTACGTTTCCGCGCAGCCGGGCAAGTCGCTGGGCATCCTGGAGGACTACGTCGGGCACGGTATCGGCTCGGCCATGCACATGGCCCCGGACGTCCTGAACTACCGTTCCAAGCACCGCGGTCCGAAGCTGAAGCCGGGCATGTGCCTGGCCCTGGAGCCCATGCTGGTCCGCGGCGGGCTGGCGACCATCACCCTGGCCGACGATTGGACGGTGGTCACCGCGGACAAGGCGCGTGCCGCACATTGGGAACATTCGGTGGCCGTGCACGCCAAGGGCATTTGGGTGCTGACGGCGGCCGACGGCGGAGCGGAGCAGCTCGCGCCGCTGGGCGTCACGCCCGTGCCCCTCGGCTGAGCCCCGGTGAAGTGACCCGCAATAGATGTCGAAAAATCGCGAAAATCGCGTCGTTTTCGACATCTATTGCGGGTCACTTTCGATTCGGGGGGCGGGTTCGGGAGCGGGGGAGTGGCCTTGGGGGCGCTTCCCGGTCATAATCAAGCTGGCGGGGCCGTTGCCAGCGGAGCCCCGGACCGGGACGTGAAGGAGCGGCACATGAGAGCGGCGGCGAGCGGTTCCAGCGGATCCATCACCGACGTGCCCGGCATCCGGGTGGGGCAGGCACAACGCCGCGACGCCGGTTGGCTGACGGGGGTCAGCGTGGTGCTGCCGCCGCCGGGAACCATCGGCGCCGTCGACGTCCGCGGCGGCGGGCCCGGAACCCATGAAACCGACGCGCTGGACCCCACCACCCTGGTGCCCACGGTCGACGCCGTGGTGCTCACCGGCGGCAGCGCCTACGGCCTGGCCGCCGCCGGGGGAGTGCAGCGCTGGTGCGAGGAGAACGGCCGCGGCTTCCCCGTCCCCGGAGGGGTGGTCCCCATCGTTCCCGCCGCCGCCATCTTCGATTTGGGCCGCGGCGGCGACTTCTCCGCCCGCCCCACCCCCTCCATGGGGTACGAGGCGGCACTGGACGCCGGCCGCGCCCCGGAGGGCGCCGGCATTGCCCGGGGGAACTCAGGCGCCGGCACAGGGGCGGCCATGGGTGGCGGAAAGTTCAAGGGCGGGGTGGGCACCGCCTCCGTGCGTCTGACCGGCGACAACACTGCCGTGGTGGTGGGCGCTCTTGCCGTGGTCAACGCGGCCGGCCTCCCGTGGCGGCCGGGTGCGGCGCCGCCGGCGGTCGGGGAAGGGCTGAACACCACGCTTGCGGTCGTGGCCACCAACGCCGTCCTGACCGGCGCCCAGGCCCGGCGGACCGCCACGGCCGCCCACGCCGGGATGGCCCGGGCGCTGAACCCGGTGCACACACTGGCCGACGGCGACACCGTCTTCGCCCTGGCCACCTGCGCCGTGCCCCTGGCCGTCGACCCGCGGATGCCCATAGGCGCCCTGATTGAACTGCAAAGCGCGGCCGCGGAGGCGCTCCGGCTTGCCATCCTGGACGGCGTGGCCTGTGCCGCGCCGGTGGAAACCGCCGCCGGGACCTGGCTGCCGTATCCGCCGGCGGGAGCTTGATCTCACAGCGGGGCGCGCCCCCGGCAATTTAACTTAATGACCGCCATGCCGTAGAGTTGGTTGTTGGTTGCCTGTGCCCGGAATCTCTGGGATGCCCTGCAGGATGCGGCTGTGACGCCAAATCCTGGTTCGGGGACATGCGGGCGAGCAACAAATCAGTAGTAAAACCGTAGCTGATCCTGTTGTGTCCGTTTCGGGCTCAACGCGGGTTGGCGCAACAAAGTTAGCGGAGGATATGGCCAAGAAAGACGGGGTCATTGAGATCGAGGGCGTTGTGACGGAAGCGTTGCCCAACGCGATGTTTCGAGTTGAGCTGACGAACAAGCACATCGTTCTTGCCCATATCTCAGGAAAAATGCGCCAGCACTATATTCGTATCCTTCCTGAGGACCGAGTTGTGGTGGAGCTGAGCCCATACGACCTCACCCGTGGTCGCATCGTCTACCGCTACAAATAACCACAACTGCAATCACGCAAAGGAATGCCATGAAGGTCAAGCCGAGCGTCAAGCAGATCTGCGACAAGTGCAAGGTGATTCGCCGTAACGGTCGAGTCATGGTGATCTGCGAGAACCCGCGCCACAAGCAGCGCCAGGGCTGATCCTGCCTCTCTTTGAGGCAGGGTACCCGGGCAGCCGCTCACGCTAGTAAATTAATAAGGCAGCACAAGTTGGACGAAGGCGGAGCGATCCGCAACCGGTCAACGGACCCCCGGTCGGAGGCCGGGGCCGCATCGAATGCACACGAATCGAGTGCAAAAGATGCGGGTGTACTGTCTACGACCTCCGGTTTACACAAGGAGCAGCCACCATGGCACGTCTCGCTGGCGTAGACCTTCCCCGCGAAAAGCGGTTGGAAGTAGCGCTTACTTACATCTATGGCGTGGGCAAGACCCGTGCAAAGAAGGTCCTGGCCGAGACGGGGATCTCCCCGGACGTTCGTGTCAAGGACCTTTCGGACGCTGAACTCGTTCAGTTGCGTGACAACATCGAGGGTAACTACAAGGTTGAGGGTGACCTTCGCCGCGAGGTGGCAGCCGATATCCGCCGCAAGGTTGAAATTGGCAGCTACCAGGGTATCCGCCACCGTCGCGGAATGCCTGTGCATGGCCAGCGCACGAAGACCAACGCTCGCACCCGCAAGGGCCCGAAGCGCACCGTCGCAGGCAAGAAGAAGGCCGGCCGCTGACATTCGTCAGTACCGTCCCCTCATAACTTTCGTAGGAGAATAAAATGCCCCCAAAGACTCGTGGAGCGGTTCGTAAGCCGCGTCGCAAGGATAAAAAGAATATTGCGCTGGGCCAGGCCCACATCAAGAGCACCTTTAACAACACCATCGTTTCCATCACGGATCCCTCTGGTGCAGTCATCTCGTGGGCTTCCGCCGGTGAGGTTGGCTTCAAGGGCTCGCGCAAGTCCACTCCGTACGCCGCACAGATGGCTGCTGAAGCCGCTGCCAAGCGCGCACAGGAGCACGGCATGCGCAAGGTTGACGTTTTTGTAAAGGGTCCGGGCTCGGGCCGCGAAACGGCTATCCGTTCGCTGCAGGCTGCTGGTCTTGAGGTTGGCTCCATTCAGGATGTCACCCCCAGCGCCCACAACGGCTGCCGTCCGCCCAAGCGCCGTCGCGTCTAACGACCCCGGCATCAGAGTTGGCCCTCCCCAGGACCGCGGCACCTTAGCCGTTGCCCGCCTGGTGGGGGCCAACTCCGCCGCCGTTAAGTCGTCGAGACCATTTCCACTACCTGTGTTGCGTCATATAGCGGATGCTGCCTGAAAGGAAACCCCAGTGCTCATTGCACAGCGCCCCACCCTATCTGAAGAAGTAGTTTCCGAAAACCGGTCCCGGTTCGTCATTGAACCGTTGGAGCCCGGCTTCGGCTACACCCTGGGAAACTCCCTCCGTCGGACCCTGTTGTCCTCCATTCCCGGCGCTGCTGTCACCAGCATCCGCCTCGATGGCGTGCTGCATGAGTTCACCACGGTTCCCGGTGTGAAGGAAGATGTCACCGAGATCATCCTGAACATCAAGGGCCTGTCCGTGTCCTCCGAGCACGACGAACCAGTTGTCGCCTACCTGCGCAAGCAGGGCCCCGGCGTCGTGACGGCCGCGGACATCGCACCGCCGGCCGGGGTGGAATTCCACAATCCGGACATGCATATCGCCACACTGAACTCGAAGGGCAAGTTCGAACTCGAACTGACCATCGAGCGCGGCCGCGGCTATGTTTCGGCAGCACAGAACAAGAGCGCGGATTCCGAGATCGGCCGCATCCCGGTCGACTCTATCTACTCGCCCGTTCTGAAGGTGACCTTCCGCGTCGAGGCCACCCGTGTTGAGCAGCGCACCGACTTCGACAAGCTGATCGTGGATGTCGAGACCAAGCAGGCCATCTCCCCGCGGGATGCCATCGCCTCTGCCGGCACCACGCTGGTTGAACTCTTCGGGCTGGCCCGTGAGTTGAACACCGCCGCTGAAGGCATTGAGATCGGCCCGTCCCCGACGGACGCCGCTCTTGCCGCCGACATGGCGCTGCCGATCGAGGATCTGGATCTGACGGTTCGCTCCTACAACTGCCTCAAGCGTGAGGGCATCCACTCCGTGGGTGAACTCGTTGCTCGCTCCGAGGCCGACCTGATGGACATCCGCAACTTTGGTGCGAAGTCCATCGACGAGGTCAAGGCCAAGCTGGTTGAACTGGGTCTGTCCCTGAAGGATTCCCCTCCAGGATTTGACCTGGCCGCCCGTGCCGCAGCCATTGACGAGAACGACGACGCCTACGGCGACGACGAGCTCTAAGTTCGAACAACAAATTTTCTTGGCCGTCCGCGGCGGGCACAATTGATGTGTCTGGTGCGTGCCGGCTGACACTTGAGGAGAAACACCATGCCTACCCCCGCTAAGGGTCCCCGCCTCGGAGGCGGAGCGGCTCACGAGCGCTTGATGCTCGCGAACCTGTCCGCCGCTCTGTTCGAGCACAAGCGGATCACCACCACCTTGACCAAGGCCAAGCGCCTGAGCCCCTACGCCGAGCGACTGGTCACCTTCGCCAAGCGTGGAGACCTGGCCTCCCGCCGCCGCGTACTCGGCCTGATCAGCAACAAGGGCATCGTCCACGAGCTGTTCACCGACATCGCCAAGGCCGTGGAGAACCGCGACGGCGGCTACACCCGCATCACCAAGATCGGCAACCGCAAGGGCGACAACGCCCCCATGGCCGTCATCGAGCTGGTTTTGGAGCCGGTCAGCGCCAAGCAGGCCGTCGTGAAGGAAGCATCCGCTGCCGCCGCCAAGGCCGCTCCGGTAGAAGCTCCCGTCGAGGAAGCTGCGACCGAAGCTCCCGTCGAGGAAGCTGCGACCGAGGCTCCCGTGGAGGAAGCTCCCGCCGAGGAAGCCGCGACCGAGGCTCCCGTGGAGGAAGCTCCCGCCGAGGAAGCCAAGTAAGACCGTCTGTTCCCAAAGGACCCGCCGCCCCGTAAGGGGAGGCGGGTCCTTTTCCGTGCCGGGCCCGCCGCCGGGGCCCGCCGCCGGTGGTACCGCGGGGGCAGGCCACCGGTAGAATTGTCTGCATGCACAACCCCCATCCTTCCCCTGGCGAACTTGGCTTGGTCAGGGTGCGCCTTGACATCGCCTACGATGGCGGACCGTTTAGCGGATGGGCCGTCCAGCCCGGGCGTCTGACCGTTCAGGGCGCCATCGAGGAGGCGCTGGCGCTGTTCCTGCGCCGGCCCGTGCGGCTCACCGTGGCCGGGCGCACCGACGCCGGCGTCCATGCCCGGGGCCAGGCCGCCCACGTGGACGTCACGCCCGGGGAGTGGCGGGGGCCCGGGCACGGACACGCCGCCGTCCCCCGCGACGCGTTCAGGCGCCGGCTGGATGGCGCCTTGAGGCGCGTGCTCGGCGATCTGCACGGCTCGGTGCAGATCCTCTCCGCCGCCCCCGCCCCGGAGGGGTTTGACGCCCGGTTCTCGGCCATGTGGCGGCGCTATAGTTACCGAATCGCCGACGCGTCCACGCCCCGGGATCCCCTCCAACGTGCCCTGACGCTGTGGCACGAACGCGAACTGGACGAGTCCTTGATGAACCTGGCCGCCGCGCCGCTGCTGGGGCTGGCGGACTTCCGCGCCTTTTGCAAACCGCGCGACGGCGCCACCACCATTCGCACGCTCCAGCGCCTGGACTTCACGCGGGAGACCGGTGGTGTGATCAACATCAATGTCCAGGCCGATGCGTTTTGCCACAACATGGTCCGCGCCCTGGTGGGGGCGGCGCTGCGGGTGGGCCAGGGGCTGGAAAGCCCCGACTGGATGTACCGGCGCCTGCTGGCCGGCGTCCGGGACGCAAAATCCGTGCTCGCCCCGCCCCATCCGCTGGTTCTGGAGGAGGTGCACTACCCGGAAGGGGCCGAACTGCACGAGCGGGCCACCCTGACCCGGGCCCGCCGGGTCGTCCCGGAAACCATGGACGTGCCGTCGTGAACCCGCTGGGGTTCCCCTGCGACGCCGCTTTGACCGGGGACCGTTCTTAACGCTATCGTTGGTAGTCGTTGTGCGTGTCCTATCTTGATATCACGCGCCCGTTGAAGGTCCGGTTGCAGGGCCATGGATTCATCGGCGCATCGAGAAGTGTATGGATAACTGGTGTTAGAGCCCTCACCTCTGTTCCGGTAAACGCATAGATAGCAGGTGTCAACCATCTGTGACACCACCTAAGAACAAGAAACGAAGGCAAAAACCGTGCGTACGTATACCCCGAAGCCCGGCGATATCAACCGTCAGTGGCACATTATTGATGCCAACGACGTTGTCTTGGGCCGTCTTGCCAGCCAGACCGCAACTCTGCTGCGTGGAAAGCACAAGCCGACCTTCGCTCCCCACATGGACATGGGCGATTTCGTCATCATCATCAACGCCGAGAAGGTTGCCCTGACCGGCGCCAAGCTCGAGCAGAAGCGTGCTTACCGCCACTCCGGTTACCCGGGCGGCCTCTCAAGCATGAACTATGCGGAACTGCTGGAATCCAACCCGGTGCGTGCCGTGGAGAAGGCCGTGCGCGGCATGCTCCCGAAAACCTCACTGGCGGCAGCGCAGCTCACCAAGCTGAAGATCTACCGCGGTGCCGAGCACCCGCATGCCGCTCAGCAGCCCAAGACGTTCGAAATCACCCAGGTCGCCCAGTAGTCCTGGCCACCACCCAAATATTTATCAAGGAGAATCGTGGCTCAGAATTCTGAAGAGCTGAACACCGAGGCCGTCGTGGCCGAGGCCGAAGTTTTGACCAGCTACACCAGTGAAAGCGCGCCCGCCGGCGACGCCGCCCCTAAGAAGGAGCGCCCGGCCCTGACGGTATCCGGGGCAGCCGTCGGCCGTCGCAAGCAGGCAATCGCCCGCGTGCGCGTCGTTCCCGGCACCGGCAAGTGGGTTGTCAACGGCCGCGAACTGGCCGACTACTTCCCGAACAAGCTCCACCAGCAGGAAGTCAATGACCCGTTCCGCATCCTGGACCTCGAAGGCGCCTACGACGTCATGGCCCGCATCCACGGTGGCGGCCCCTCCGGCCAGGCCGGTGCATTGCGTCTTGGCGTGGCCCGTTCCCTGAACGAGATCGACACCGAGAACAACCGCGCCACGCTGAAGAAGGCCGGCTTCCTTACTCGTGACGCCCGCGTCATCGAGCGCAAGAAGGCCGGTCTGAAGAAGGCCCGCAAGGCGTCGCAGTACTCCAAGCGCTAAATTTTTCTTACGCAACAAATCCCCGGTCGCCCTCAGGCGGCCGGGGATTTTTGTGCCCCCGAAGGCCTGCGCGAGGGGAGGTCCGGACCCCGCCCGCCGGCCCCGGCGGGCGGGTTTGGCGAATCGATGATTTAGACTGGTGAGGATGTCTAGATTATTTGGAACCGACGGTGTCCGCGGATTGGCCAATGGCCTGCTGACGGCTGAGCTTGCCCTATCCCTGGCCCAGGCGGCCGCCGTGGTCCTGGGCCACGAACAAATGAGCGAAGGCAAACGGCCGCGCGCCGTGCTGGCCAGGGACCCGCGGGCCAGCGGGGAGTTCATCGGCGCCGCCGTCGAGGCCGGCCTGGCCAGCGCCGGCGTGGACGTCTACAACGCCGGCGTGCTGCCCACTCCCGCCGCGGCCTTCCTGATCGCGGACCTCGGTGCGGACTTTGGCGTGATGATCTCCGCCTCGCACAACCCGGCGCCGGATAACGGCATCAAGTTCTTCGCCCGCGGCGGCACCAAGCTGGCCGACGACATCGAGGACGCCATCGAGGCCCAGCTCCAGCACGACGCCTTCCGTCCGATCGGCGTGGACGTCGGACGCATCCAGCGTTTCTCCGACGCCGAGGACCGGTACATCCTTCACCTCCTGGGCACCCTGCCGCACCGCCTGAACGGGCTCAAGATCGTCCTGGACTGCGCCAACGGTGCGGCCAGCGGCTGTTCGCCGCAGGTGTTCACGGACGCCGGAGCCGAGGTCATCGTCATTGGGGCCAGCCCGGACGGGCTGAACATCAACGACGGCGTCGGCTCCACCCACCTGGAGCAGCTTCAGGAGATGGTGGTCGCCACCGGCGCCGACCTGGGCATTGCCCACGACGGCGACGCCGACCGCTGCCTGGCCGTTGACCATGAGGGCACCGCCGTGGACGGCGACCAGATCATGGCGGTACTGGCCCTGGCCCAAAAGGCGGCCGGGGAACTGCGGGACGACGTCCTGGTGGCCACGGTCATGAGCAACCTGGGCCTGAAGATCGCCCTGCGCGACGCCGGAATCACCATCCGCGAGACCGCCGTCGGCGACCGGTACGTCCTTGAGGAGATGCGGCGCGGAAACTACTCGCTGGGCGGGGAGCAGTCCGGCCATGTCATTTTCTCCGACTACGCCACGACCGGCGACGGACTCCTGACTGGGCTGCAGCTTGCTGCCCAGGTCGCCAAGACGGGCAAGACGCTCAAGGAGCTCGCGGCCGCCATGACCAAGCTGCCCCAGGTGATGATCAACGTCACGGGCGTCGATAAGAGCCGCGCCGCCATTGTCCCGGCCGTCAAGGCCGCCGTGGCCAAGGCCGAGGCCGAGCTGGGCGATACCGGCCGGGTGCTGTTGCGGCCCTCCGGCACCGAGCAGCTGGTGCGCGTCATGGTCGAAGCCGCGGACATCGCGACCGCGGAACGGATCTGCCAGGACCTTGTCACGGTGGTCCGGGCGGAACTCTCCTTCTAGGAGCCTCTTAGGAGTCCCGCGCCCGGAGGGAATCGCGGATTTCTCTCAGCAGCACAATCTGCGGATCGGCGGCCGGTTCCGGCTCCTTGATGCCGAGCCTGGCGTTGCGCCGGGCAATCATGTGGTTCATGGGCACGACGACGACAAAGTAGACGGCGGCGGCAATCAACACAAAGTTCACCAGGGCGGTCAAGAGTACCCCGAACTTGAGGTCATTGCCGTTGAGGGTGACCAGGGCAAAGCTGTCGAAGTTGGGGGACCCTGTCAGCGCGGCAATCAGGGGCATCAGGACATTCGCCACGAGCGCGTTGACCACGGCTCCGAAGGCGGCACCAATGACGACGGCCACGGCAAGGTCGACGACGTTGCCCTTCATGATGAAATCCCGAAATCCCTTGAGCATGCCCCCAAAGTACCGCAGATCCGCCCGCAGCGGACTTTTATGGTCCTTTTAGATTTCCGGGGCGTTGAATCTTAGTACCTCGGGGCGCCCGGCACGTCCAAATACTGTTCGTAGGTGTGGAACCCGCGCGCGGTCATGTCCCGGGCCACCACCCGGCCCAGGAAGCGCAGATGCCACGGCTCCGCGGCGTAGCCCGTCTGGGCGTGGAAGCCGTTTTGATACCGCACCACAAAGCCGTAGGCGGCCCCGTGCGCGGCCACCCATTGCGCCGCCGCCGTGCCGGCGAAGCAGGCGGTGAAGTCGCAGGACGCAGGGGCGGCGGCGTCGCCGATGTCCAGGGCCAGCCCGGTTTGGTGCTCGGAGAAGCCGGGCCGGGCCGACGCCGTGTCCGCCCGGACCCGCCCGTACCGGGCCACATAGCTCTCGTACAGGGTGACCTGCGTCGCGTAGGACCGGAAGCTGCTCATGATTCTCAGCTGCACCCCGTCCCGGGCGGCCGCGGCAAACATGCGCTCCACGGCGGCCGCGGCGTCCCGACGCAGCCTGGCCGGTTCGCCCGAGCCCGTCGCCGCCTGGGGGGTCACCAGGTCCGGGGGCGTGTAGCCGAGAGGAATCAGCGAGTGGGCCTTGTTTACCAGCACCAGGAAACTTGCCGGATTGGCGATGTTCAGCAACGCCGGACTCGTCCCGGCCACCCGCGGGGCGGCGAACAGCGACTGGATGGGGGAATCGGCAGCGGCCCCGGCCACCGGCGGTTCCGCCGTGGCTGTGGCGGACGACGCCGGTGACGGGCCGGCCGTCGTCGTGGCGTCCGCCGGGGCCGGGGACGTGGCGGACGCGGTGCCGGTGACCCCGGCAGAGGGCGAGGAGGCGGCGGCATCCGGGGCCGGCGTCGTGCGGGGTCCGGGGTCGCCGACGGCGATTGCACCGGCGAGCACCAGGGCGGCGCCGGCCAGGGCGAGCAGGATCCCGCCCGGGTGGGGCCAGTCCAGCTGTTGCTGGATCCGCTGCCACCCCGTCCGCCGGGTCCGGCGCCCCTCGCGGCGCCCCGTGCCGGTCACTTAGACCTTTCGCAGCAGCATTCGCCGGATGGAGTGGTCGGCGTCCTTGGTCAGCACCAGCTGGGCGCGGCCGCGGGTGGGGAGCACGTTTTGGAGCAGGTTGGGCTCGTTGATGCTCTTCCAGATCTGTGTGGCGGTTTCCACGGCCTCGGCATCCGAGAGATCGGCATACCGGCGAAAATACGACTCCGGGTTGGCGAAGGCGCGCGTGCGCAGCGAGCGGAAGCGCTCGATGTACCACTGCTCGATGTAACGGGTTTTCGCATCCACATAGATGGAGAAGTCGAAGAAGTCGCTGACGGCCAGCCCGGACCGGCCGTCGAGGCGGGGGCGGGCGGCGGCCAACACGTTCAGCCCTTCCACAATGAGCACGTCGGGCCGGCGGACCACCACCTCCTTCTCCGGCAGGATGTCGTAGGTCAGGTGCGAGTACATGGGGGCGCGGACTTCCTCGGCGCCGCTCTTCACGGCGCTGACGAAGCGGAGCAGGGCCCGGCGGTCGTAGGACTCCGGGAACCCCTTGCGATCCATCAGGCCGCGACGGGCCAATTCGGCGTTGGGGTAGAGGAAGCCGTCGGTGGTCACCAATTCCACGTTCGGGGTGTCCGGCCAACGGCGCAGCATCTCGCGGAGCACCCGTGCCGTGGTGGATTTGCCCACGGCGACGGAGCCGGCCACCCCGATCACGAAGGGCGTGCGGCTGCCGCGTTCGCCCAGGAACGTGGTGGTGGCGCTGTGGAGGTGCCCGGCCGCGCCCACGTAGAGGTTGAGCAAACGGGACAGGGGGAGGTAGACGTCGCGAATCTCACGCATGTCGAGTTGGTCACCCAGGCCCCGAATACGCTGGAGGTCCTCCTCGTTGAGGGGCTGCTCGATCCTGTTGGCGAGGCGCGACCAGGTCTGGCGATCCAATTCCACAAAGGGAGAGGCGCCGTCGCCATTGCCGGACTCGGTTCTTTGCGAAGTCACAAAAGTAGATTCTGCCTTGTTTGCGGTGGTGTGTGAAATGAGGCCCGTCACGCGGGGGTCTGTTAAGACCGACGTGTGCGGCCCACCGTCGCCTGAGGTAGAACGTCCTACGAAAATTTCGGGCGTTATGATTGGTTTTCATGTGTGGAATCGTGGGATACGTCGGGAACATCGCCTCAGTCAATGCCTCGGGGACAGGTCCCCATCAGGCGCTTGACGTCCTGATGGAGGGTTTGCGCCGCCTGGAATACCGCGGCTACGACTCCGCCGGGGTGGCGGTGGTGGCCGCCGACGGCATTGCCATGCGCAAGAAGTCCGGCAAGCTGGCAAATCTGACCGCCGAGCTGGCCGCCCACCCCTTGCCGGAGGCCATGACCGGGATCGGCCACACCCGCTGGGCCACGCACGGCGGGCCCACCGACAAGAACGCCCACCCCCACGTGGTGGACGGCGGCCGCCTGGCCGTGATCCACAACGGCATCATTGAGAACTACGCACCCCTGAAGGCCGAGCTGCTGGCCAAGGGCCACCGCTTCATCTCCGACACCGACACCGAGGTGGCCGCGGCCCTGCTGGGAGAGATCTACCGCTCACTCCCCGGGGACGGCGGCGTTGAGGCGGGCGGCTCCGCCGACGGCGCACGCCTGAGCGAAGCGATGCAGCTGGCCGCCCAACGGCTGGAGGGTGCGTTCACGCTCCTGGCCGCGCACGCCGAGCACCCGGGGACCGTGGTGGCAGCCCGCCGGAACTCCCCGCTGGTGGTGGGCCTGGGCGACGGCGAGAACTTCCTCGGCTCGGACGTCTCCGGCTTCATCGACTACACCCGCCGCGCCGTCGAGCTGGGCCAGGACCAGGTGGTGACCATCACGGCCGACACCGTCACGATCACCGACTTTTACGGTGCCCCGGCCGAGGGCCGCGAATACCTGGTGGATTGGGATGCCGCGGCCGCGGAGAAGGGCGGCTACCCGTCCTTCATGGAGAAGGAAATCCACGACCAGCCCGAGGCCGTGGCCCAAACGCTGCTGGGCCGCTCCGACGTCGACGGCCGGCTGACGCTGGATGAAATGCGCATCGACGCCGACGTCCTCAAGACCATCAACAAGATCATCGTGCTGGCCTGCGGCACCTCCGCCTACGCCGGCCAGGTGGCCAAGTACGCGATTGAACACTGGTGCCGCATCCCCACCGAGGTGGAGCTGTCCCACGAATTCCGCTACCGCGACCCGATCGTTGACGACAAGACCCTGATCGTGTCCCTGTCCCAGTCCGGGGAGACCATGGACACGCTGATGGCCGTCCGCTATGCCCGCGAACAGGGCGCCACGACGGTGGCCATCTGCAACACCAACGGTTCGACCATCCCGCGCGAATCCGACGCCGTCCTGTACACGCATGCCGGGCCCGAGATCGCCGTCGCCTCCACCAAGGCCTTCCTGGCCCAGATCACCGCCGCCTACCTGCTGGGCCTGTATTTGGCACAGCTGCGCGGCAACCTGTTCCAGGGCCAGATCAAGGACATCCTGGCGGACCTGGCCAAGGTGCCGGCCAAGATCGCCAAGGTCCTGGCCAACGAGCAGCAGGTCAAGGACCTGGCCCGGAGCATGTCAGAGACCCGCTCCGTGCTGTTCCTGGGCCGGCACGTGGGCTTCCCGGTGGCCATGGAGGGCGCGCTGAAGCTCAAGGAGCTCGCCTACATCCACGCGGAAGGCTTCGCCGCCGGTGAGCTCAAGCACGGGCCCATCGCCCTGATCGAGGAGGGGCAGCCGGTGATCGTGGTGGTCCCGTCCCCCCGCGGCCGCGACTCCCTGCACGCCAAGGTGGTCTCCAACATCCAAGAAGTCCGCGCCCGCGGCGCCAAGACCATTGTCATCGCCGAGGAGGGCGACGAATCGGTGGCAGAACACGCCGAGCACGTCTTCTATATCCCCGAAACCACCCCGCTGCTGGCCCCGCTGCTGACCACGGTGCCGCTGCAGATCTTCGCCTGCGAGCTGGCCACGGCCAAGGGCTACGACGTGGACCAGCCGCGCAACCTGGCCAAGTCGGTCACGGTCGAGTAGCCGCGTCCCGGCCCCGGGGCGGGGAATGCCCGGGATAGGCTGGGGTCATGATTATTGGCATTGGTGTGGACGTTGTTGACATTGAACGCTTTGGCCGCCAACTGGAGCGCACCCCGGGATTGCGGGACAGGCTGTTCGTGCCGGCCGAACGCGGCCTGAACACACAGTCCCTGGCCGCCCGGTTCGCCGCCAAGGAATCCGTTGCCAAGGCCCTGGGTGCGCCCGCGGGCATGAACTGGCAGGACTGCTGGATCGGGCTGGACGAACACGGACCCACCATTAACGTCACCGGCACCGTCGCGGCAGTGGCCAAGGCCAAGGGCATCAAGCACTGGCACTTGTCCATGAGCCACGACGGCGGCGTCTCCACGGCCATGGTGATCGCCGAGGGCTAGGATGCTCCGTGCCTACACCGCCGACGCCATCCGGACCGCCGAACAACCCCTGCTCGATGCCGGGCGCGGGCCCGAGCTGATGCGGCGTGCCGCCCACGGACTCGCACTCGGCGTGCGGTCCGTGTTGCGCGCCCGCGGCCGGCGGGTCTACGGGGCCCGGGTGGTCCTGCTGATCGGCTCGGGCAACAACGGCGGCGACGCCCTCTACGCGGGCGCCACCCTGGCTGCCGCCGGCGCCCGCACGACGGCGCTGCTCACCAGTGCCCGAACCCACCCCGGCGCCCTGGCGGCCTTCACGAAAGCCGGCGGCCGGCTCGAGTGGGCGCCCGGCGCCCCAGGACAGGCCCCAGGACCGGCCCCGGCGCCTGCCGCGGCGGCCAGTCCCTCGTGGCCGTTCCTGTCTGAAATACGTCGTGCCGACGTGCTTGTGGACGGATTGCTCGGGACCGGGGGACGGGGCGGCCTGCGGGGACCGGCGGCCGGGGTGGTGGCACAGCTGAGCCACCTGGTGGCCGGCGGGAACGGCCCGGCCGTGGTGGCGTGCGATCTCCCCAGCGGGGTGGACGCCACGACCGGTGAAGTCACCGGCCCCGTCCTGGCCGCGGAGCTGACGGTTACGTTTGGGGCCGCGAAGACCGGACTTCTCGCCGCCCCAGGGGAACAGCTCTGCGGCGTCGTCACGGTGGTGGACATCGGCATCGGCGAACTGCTCGGAGAACCGGATGTCTTCCGGCTCGACGGCGCGGACCTGGCGGCCCTGCTGCCCCGCGTCGCGGCGGGGGACCAGAAATACACGCGCGGCGTGGCCGGGATTGTGGCCGGTTCCGCGCAGTACCCGGGCGCGGCGCTGCTGGCCGTTGCCGCGGCGTCGGCCTGCGGCCCGGGCATGGTCAGGTATTTGGGGCCGGCGCCGGTGGCGGCGGCGCTGGCCGTGCGCAACCCCGAGGCCGTCAGCTCCACGGACAGCCCGGAGGACGTGCGCGTCCAGGCATGGCTGGCCGGCCCGGGCATCGACGGCGACGCGGCCCAGCGCGAGCGCGCCGCGCAGGCCCTGGACAGCGGACTGCCCACGGTGCTGGATGCGGGGGCGCTGGACTTGCTCGCACCCCCGCAGGGAAGGGAACAGCAGGGGAGGGAACAGCCCCTCCCGCGCCCGCACGTCATCCTCACCCCGCATGCGGGGGAGCTGTCGGCGCTCTTCGCCCGGTTCGGGGTTGAGCGCAGCCGGGCCGCGATCGAGGCGGCACCGCTCGCGGCCGCCCGGCAGGCGGCCGGCCTGACCGGGGCCACCGTCCTGCTCAAGGGGCCCACCACCGTGGTGGCCGCCCCCAACGGGACCGTTTTCACCCAGTCCGACGGCGCGGCGTCCTTGGCCACTGCGGGCAGCGGCGACACGCTCGGCGGCATGCTGGCGGCGCTGCTGGCCATGACGGCCGAACGGGACGGCTGGGGCCTGCCGGGACTCGCCGCCGACGCCCGGTGGGCGCAAGTTGCCGCGCTGGCCGCCGCGCTTCATGGCCGGCTGGCGACCGCCGGACCGGGGGCGCCCCTGAACGCGGGCATGCTGGCGGCCCGGATCCCGCCGACCTGGGCCGGCCTGCCGGACTGATCGAGGGGGAACCGATTCCGTGGCGGCCCGGGTCCCTGGGGGTGTCTGGGAGGGCCACCTTCGCGGCCCGCCCAACGCCGGTGGGGGTGGCAGGATGGGGACATGACTTATCGTGCCGCGGAGAACCGCTATGAAACCATGCCCTACCGTCGCGTCGGCCGCAGCGGGCTGAAACTGCCGGCCATCTCGCTCGGGCTGTGGCACAACTTTGGTGATGACCGGGCGTTTGAGGTCCAGCGCGCCATCCTGCGCCGCGCCTTTGACCTGGGCGTCACCCACTTTGACCTGGCCAACAACTACGGCCCGCCGGACGGCAGCGCCGAAACCAACTTTGGCCGCCACTACAAGGCCGACTTTGCCGCCCACCGCAATGAACTGATCATTTCCACCAAGGCCGGCTACTACATGTGGCCGGGCCCGTACGGCGAATGGGGCTCCCGCAAGTACCTGCTCTCCAGCCTGGATGACTCGCTGGCGCGCATGGGACTGGACTATGTGGACATCTTTTACAGCCACCGGCCCGACCCGGAAACGCCCCTGGAGGAGACCATGGGGGCGCTGGATTACGCGGTGCGCTCCGGGAAGGCGCTGTACGCCGGAATTTCCTCCTACACGCCGGCCCAGACCCTCGAGGCGGCCCGGATCCTGAAGGAGATGGGCACCCCGCTGCTCATCCACCAGCCGTCCTATTCCATGCTGAACCGGTGGACGGAAAACGGTGAGCCGAACCTGTACCAGGCGCTCGAGACCCTCGGCGCCGGATCCATCGCCTTCTCGCCGCTGGCCCAGGGCCTGCTGACCGACCGCTACCTGCACGGCGTCCCGGCGGACTCGCGGGCCGCCAAGGAGCGCTTCCTGCACGAAACCGATCTGACGGAGGAAAAGATGCGCCGGGTCCGGGCGCTGAACGGGATCGCCGCCGGCCGCGGGCAATCGCTGGCCCAGATGGCCGTCGCCTGGATCCTGCGCGACCAGGTCAAGGGCGCCCCCGTGACCTCCGCCCTGGTGGGCGCCTCCAGCGTGACGCAGCTGGAAAACAATGTGGGCGCCATCAACAACCTGGCCTTCACCGACGCCGAGCTGACCGCCATTGACGAGTTCGCCGTCGACTCCGACATCAACCGGTGGGCGCAAAAGTAGCGTCCAGGCCCGGGCAGGCCCACCGGGGCGGGCGGGCCTGCGGGAACAAAATCGGCCCGCGCGGAATTGACTAGTATGGTTATGGGCGCCAGTAGGGCGTCAGGTCCGGTCGAATCGCCGTGCGCCGCCTCTTTATGTCAACTGTGAAGGCGTGCGTTGGCCCTTGACCACAAAAGGTGGGCGCCGGACCCTTTTGCAAGAGTTAGAAGGAGTTCCGTGTCCAATCATCCTATTCGGGTTGCCATTGTTGGAGTGGGCAACTGTGCCTCATCGCTGGTGCAGGGCGTCCACTACTACCGCGATGCCGATCCCACCGTTAAGGTTCCGGGCCTGATGCACGTCAAGTTCGGTCCCTACCACGTCAATGACGTGACCTTCGTTGCCGCGTTTGACGTTGACAGCAAGAAAGTCGGATTGGACCTCTCCGACGCCATCGGCGCCAGCGAGAACAACACGCTCAAGCTGGCGGACGTGCCGGCGCTGAACGTTCCGGTCCTGCGCGGCCCCACCCTGGACGGGCTGGGCAAGTACTACCGCGAGACCATCGTCGAATCCGACGCCGACCCCGTGGACGTCGTGGCCACCTTGAAGAACGCCAACGTTGACGTCCTGGTGTGCTACCTGCCCGTCGGCTCCGACGCGGCCGCGAAGTTCTACGCCCAGTGCGCCATCGACGCCGGCGTGGCGTTCGTGAACGCCCTGCCCGTCTTCATCGCCGGCACCAAGGAATGGGCCGACAAGTTCACCGCGGCCGGCGTGCCGATCATCGGCGACGACATCAAGAGCCAGCTGGGCGCCACCATCACCCACCGGGTGATGGCCAAGCTCTTCGAGGACCGCGGCGTGATCCTGGATCGCACCTACCAGCTCAATGTCGGCGGCAACATGGACTTCAAGAACATGCTCGAGCGCGAGCGCCTGGAGTCCAAGAAGATCTCCAAGACCCAGGCCGTCACGTCCAACACCTCCGCGGTGCTGCGCGCCGACGACGTCCACATCGGCCCGTCCGACTACGTCGCGTGGCTCGATGACCGCAAGTGGGCGTTTGTCCGCCTGGAAGGGCGCAACTTTGGCGACGCCCCGGTGTCGCTGGAGTACAAGCTGGAGGTGTGGGACTCGCCGAACTCCGCCGGTGTGATCATCGACGCCGTCCGCGCCGCCAAGATCGCCCTGGATCGCGGCATCGGCGGGCCCATCACCTCCGCCGCCAGCTACTTCATGAAGTCCCCGCCGGAGCAGTTCGCCGACGATGTCGCCCACGACAAGGTCGAGGCCTTCATCCGCGGGGACATCGAGCGCTAAACCCCGCACCCCGGCAAAACTGACCCGCAATAAACGTCGAAAAATCGGCTCTCCTGACGCATCCGTGGGTTCGTTTGGCGTGGCTTAAGGAAAAACACGCCGCTTTCCGTCTAGGTTTCTGACTGTCTAAGAAAAGAAACTGAAGAACGGAAAGCGGCGTGCGAGAAGCAACTCTATGGGGAACTCTGCTCGGGTGGCCGCCGTTCCCTGGGCCCGGCACCAGGCCGGACACACSCTKGCCTTTGACGCCCAGGTYGCCTGGCTGGCAACCCAAACCTCCAAGACCGCGGTCACGCACTTGATGCGCATCGCCTGGCGGACCGTCGGKGCGATYATCACCCGGGTCTGGGAGGACACCGCAGCCTCCTTCGACCCGTTCGCGAACCTCAGCAGGATCGGCATCGACGAGATCTCCTACAAGCGCGGACACAAGTATTTGACCGTCGTCGTTGACCACGACTCGGGCCGGCTGGTGTGGGCGGCCCCGGGCCGGGACATCGCCACGCTGAGCAAGTTCTTCGACGCCCTCGGTGTACAACGATCCGCCGCGATCACGCATGTTTCCGCCGACGGGGCCGACTGGATCGCCCACGTCGTGGCCAAGAAATGCCCCAACGCCGTCCGCTGCGCGGACCCGTTCCACGTCGTCTCATGGGCCACCGACGCCCTGGACGAGGTCCGCCGCGGTGCGTGGAACCAGGCCCGCAAGGCCGCCCGCGCCAACGAACCCTACCGGGGCCGCGGCCGCCCGCCCAAGGGCGCCCCGCCACGGCCCGACAGCGCCCGTGCCGCAGGGCTGAAGGGCTCCCGCTTCGCGCTCTGGAAGAACCCCGAGGACCTCACCGAAAAACAACAAGCCAAGCTCGCCTGGATCGTGCAAACCAACCCGGACCTCGCCCGCGCCTACTACCTCAAGGAAGGCCTGCGCACCATCTTCAAACTGCCCCCCGAGGACGCCGGCGAAGCCCTCGATACCTGGGTYGMCTGGGCCCGGCGCTGCAGGCTCCCATCCTTCGTGAAACTCCAACGAACCATCACCACCCAACGCACCAACATCCTGGCCTCCATCGAGCACGGACTCTCCAACGGCCTCATCGAATCCATGAACACCAAGATCAGACTCATCACCCGCGTCGCCTTCGGCTTCAAGAAACCCGAAGCCCTCATCGCCCTAGCCATGCTCAGCCTGGGAGGCCGCAAACCCGCCCTCCCAGGCCGAAACTAACCCACGGATGCGTCAGGAGAGCCGGATTTCCGGGGTTTTTCGACATCTATTGCGGGTCAGTTTTGACTGGTGGTGCTCAGTAATTGGTGATGCTCAGTTTTGGTCAGGCGGCGAAGCGGGCCTTCAGCTCGGCCAGCTGGCCGGACATTTCGGCCGGCAGCGAGTCACCGAAGCGGGCGTACCACTCCTCGATCCCCTTCAGCTCCTCATCCCATTCGGCCGGCACAACCTTTACGGCCTCCGCAACGTCGTCCGCCGACAGGTCTAGACCGGTCAGGTCCAGGGAGTCGCTGGTCGGGACGAAGCCGATGGGCGTCTCCACGGCATCGGCGGTGCCCTCGATGCGCTCGATGACCCACTTGAGCACGCGGCTGTTCTCGCCGAAGCCGGGCCAGGCGAAGCCGCCGGTAGCGGTGCGGCGGAACCAGTTCACCAGGAAGATCTTCGGCAGCCGGCCCTGGTCTGCCTTGGCGGAGAGGTCGATCCAGTGCTTGAGGTAGTCGCCGGCGTCGTAACCGATGAACGGCAGCATGGCCATCGGGTCCCGGCGGACCACGCCGACGGCGCCGGTGGCGGCGGCCGTGGTCTCCGAGGACAGGGTGGAGCCCATGAAGATGCCATTGATCCAGTCGCGCGCCTGGGTCACCAGGGGGATGGTGGTCTTGCGGCGGCCGCCGAAGAGGATGGCGTTGATCTCCACGCCCTCGGGGGCGAAGTACTCGCTGGAGAGCATGTCGACCTGGTCAATCGGCGTGCAGAAGCGGGAGTTCGGGTGCGCGGCCGGGCGGCCGGCGTCGGGCGTCCAGCTGTTGCCCTGCCAGTCGGTCAGGTGGGCGGGCACCTCGTCGGTCATGCCCTCCCACCACACGCCGCCGTCGTCCGTGAGCGCCACGTTGGTGAAGATGGAGTTGCCCTTCGCGATCGCGGCCATGGCATTCGGGTTGGTGCTCCAGCCGGTGCCCGGGGCGACGCCAAAGAGGCCCGCCTCCGGGTTGACGGCGCGCAGCTCGCCTTCCTTGCCGAAACGCATCCAGTTGATGTCATCGCCCAGGGTCTCGGCCTTCCAGCCGGCGATCGTGGGATCGAGCAATGCCAGATTGGTCTTGCCGCAGGCCGAGGGGAAGGCCGCCGCCACGTGGTAGGTCTTCTGCTCCGGGCTGATGAGCTTGAGGATGAGCATGTGCTCGGCCAGCCAGCCCTCGTCGCGGGCCATGACGGAGGCGATGCGCAGGGCGAAGCACTTCTTGCCCAGCAGCGCGTTGCCGCCGTAGCCGGAGCCGTAGGAGAAGATGGAGCGCTCCTCGGRGAAGTGCACGATCCACTTTTCATCGCTGCACGGCCAGGCGACGTCGGTCTCGCCGGGGGCCAATGGTGCGCCCACGGAGTGCAGGGCCGGGACGAAGAAGGCGTTGGTTGCCTCGATCTTGCGCAGCACCTCGGTGCCGATGCGGGCCATGATGCGCATGGAGGCCACCACGTAGGCGGAGTCGGTGATTTCGACGCCGAACTTGGGGTCCTCCGCGTCCAGCGGGCCCATGACGAAGGGGATCACGTACATGGTGCGTCCGCGCATGCTCCCGGAGAAGCGGTCCTTCAAGATGGCCTTCATCTCCGACGGTTCCATCCAGTTGTTGGTGAAACCGGCGTCGCGCTCCTTTTCGGAGCAGATGAAGGTCCGGCCCTCAACACGGGCCACGTCCTTGGGGTCGGAGAAGGCCGCGAAGGAGTTGGGGAACAATTCGGGGTTGAGCCGGGTCAGGGTGCCGGACTCCACCAACTCGCCGGTGAGCGCCGCATATTCCTGCGCGGACCCGTCAACCCAGTGGATTTTCTCCGGCTGGGTAAGCTCCCCAATTTCCGCAACCCAGGCGGCGAGGCCCTGGTGGGTCGTGGTAGCCTGCTCAACAGATTCCTGCAGTGGCGCGTGGCCCATCATGTATCCCTTCATTGGGGTCAGTTGGTGTGACTAAATGCTATGGCCCGAAAAACGGGTTTCCCGCCCAAGGGACATGGGACATCCAGCTTCCCACTCTTGGAAAAACGCCTACATTCCGCGAATTTATTAATTTGTCATGGTCAACATTTGTGATATAGATCACCTAGACCGGTCTAGTCGAGAGGGGTGCCCACCGTTCGATTTGGACTCACGGGCAAGGTAGAGTTAGAGTTATTCACGGCCCGAGGGACGCAAAGCCCAACGGTTGGAAGTCAAGGTAACAAAATATGCGTGCGTAGCTCAACGGATAGAGCATCTGACTACGGATCAGAAGGTTGGGGGTTCGAATCCCTTCGCGCGCACTTGACGGGAAAGCCCGGCACCGATTGGTGCCGGGCTTCCTTGCTTAAGACCCCGAAGGCGCCCCGGGGGCCGCGCCGGAATCGCCCCCCGGGGCCGCGTCAGGAACCCTCGACGAACTCCTGGATCCTGGCGCGGATGCCGTCAAAGTGGCGGCTGAGCAGTTCGGCGGCGGTGGCGGCGTCCCGGCTGGAGACGGCGTTGAAGATGGCGCGGTGCTCGGCGGCCGTGTCCATAAGGTCGGTGCCGCCCATGCCGATCTCCAGGTGGATCTTGCGGTAGACCTTCCAGAAAACGCTCATCAGGTTGGTCAGCAGTTCATTGCCGAGCGGCTCGAAGAGCAGGCGGTGGAACTCGGCGTCGGCCTCGGCAAACGTCTCGCCCTGCAGCGCCAGCGCCTCGATCGTGACCACGGCGGCCTCGATCTTGGGCAGGTGCTCCGGCGTGACGGCGGCGATGCTGGCGGCGATGAGTCCCGATTCCAGGGCCTGGCGGACGTCCACCAGCTGCAGGGCCTCCAGCCCCTCGTGGCGCAGCGACAAGCGGCCGCGGAACGTCAGCCCGTCGGCCAGGGCGTCGAAGTTGCTGGGGGCGACGAACATGCCGAAGCCGTGCCGGATCTCGATGACGCCCAGGGCCTGGAGCACTTTCAGCGATTCCCGCAAGGTATTGCGGCCCACGCCCAGGACATCGGAGAGTTCACTTTCGGTCGGCAGCGAATCTCCGGCGTCCAGGTCCCGGTCCAGGATGAGCTCCATGATGTCCGCCTGAAGGGCGCGCAGGCGCGTCTGGGCGCTGAAGCGCGCCTTGGGGAATGCTGCCGAGGTGACCAATGGAACTCCTTAATGATGTTTCATGAGCGGATCATTCACGTGGTGTTGCAGGCTGCGGGCACATGAGTCCGGGACGCCACGCCCACCCGGGCCGGCGCCTCGGCCCTGGTGCAACCGGAGCACAAGGTGATCTTGAGCATAGAATATCGGATGTCCCACCACTTGCCTATGGGCCGCCCCCGCGGCGTCCGGGACCCTGGCCCTTTCGGCCCCGCGAAGCGGCTCCAATTAACCATCCCATATCACTTGACCAATCCCTGTGACCACGATTACAGTATCTCCATAAGCATCGGACGTCCTACATCCGATAACTAATCTACGAAATGGTGAGTCCCCAGAATGAGCAATTCTTTCGAGAACCTGCCGCTGAGCCAGGCGTCCCGACGCAGCTTCCTCAAGGCAGCCGGCATCCTCGGCACCGCAACCGCTTTTGCCGGGACCCTTGCCGCCTGCGGAGGACCGTCGAAGACGACGGGCACCGGCGCCGCCAACAACGCCGAGGTCAACAAGGACCTGTCCATCGAGGCCGGCATCTCCTACTCGCTGTCCACCGGCTTTGACCCGATGTCCTCCTCGGGCGCCACTCCCATGGCCGCGAATCTGCACATCTTCGAGGGCCTGGTGGAACTGCACCCGGCCACGCGCGAGCCCTACAACGCGCTGGCCGCCGAGGACCCGAAGAAGATTGACGACCTGACCTACCGCGTGACCATTCGCGACGGCGCAAAGTTCCATGACGGTTCCCCGGTCACCACCGACGACGTCGTCTACTCTTTCGAGCGGGTGCTCGATCCCAAGAACGCGGCCCTGTTCGCCCAGTTCATCTTCTTCATCGACTCCGTGAAGAAGGTCGATGCCAAGACCGTCGAGTTCAAGCTCAACTCCCCGTTCGCCGGCTTCGGCCCGCGCATCTCCGTCATCAAGGTCGTCCCGAAGGCCCTGGTCGAGAAGGACCAGAAGGCCTTCGACGCCAACCCCGTGGGCACCGGCCCGTACAAGTTCGTCTCGGCGGCCAAGGACGACAAGATCGTCTTCGCCCGCAACGACGCCTACAACGGTCCCAAGCCGGCCCTGGCCAAGGACATGACCTGGTTCCTGCTCTCGGACGCCTCCGCCCGCGTGACGGCCATGCAGTCCGGGCGCGTGCAGGCCATCGAGGACGTCCCCTACCTGGACGTCGACGCGCTCAAGGCCAAGGTGAACGTCGAGTCCGTGCAGTCCTTCGGGCTGATGTTCCTCATGTTCAACCTGACCAAGGCCCCCTTCGACAAGAAGGAGGTCCGCCAGGCCCTGCACTACGCCCTGGACAAGGAAGCCATCATCAAGACGGCACTGCTGGGCAATGCCACGGCCGCCAGCTCCTTCTTCCAGCCCACCCACCCGGCCTACCAGAAGGCCGCCACGGTCTACGAGTTCGACGCCGAGAAGGCCAAGTCGCTGCTCGCTGCCGCCGGCGTCACGAACCTGTCCCTGACGCTGACCACCACGGACACCGCCTGGGTCAAGGACGTCACCCCCCTGATCAAGAAGAACTGGGACGCGATCGGCGTCAAGACCACGCTGGAGCCGCTGGCCTCCGCCGCCGTTTACGGTCCGGACAAGGTGGGCGGGCTCAAGTACGACGTCGTGGCCGCCCCCGGCGACCCCTCCGTCTTCGGCAACGACCCGGACATCCTGCTCAGCTGGTGGTTCCGCGGCGACACCTGGGCCAAGAACCGCTTCGCCTGGAACACGTCCGCCGAATACAAGACCGTCCAGACCAAGCTGGATGAGGCGGCCGCCGGTGCCGCGGACGCCGCCAAGGGCCTGTACAAGGAAATCATCGACATCATCGCCGAGCAGGTGCCGCTGTACCCGATCTTCCACCGGAAGCTGCCCACCGCGTGGGACGGCTCGAAGCTCAAGGGCTTCGCACCGCTGCCCACCACCGGTGTCGCATTCGTTGGCGTGGGCCGTACCTCCTAGGCAACACCCGCAACACAGACCATGAGGGGCTGTGGCCACTCGGCCACGGCCCCTCATGGTTGCATACCTCAATCCCGCTGACGTGGCCCGCCGCCACGACTAGAACCGGAGCACTAAATTGGCAAACTTCTTGCGACTGCTGGGACGCCGGCTCGCAGCCCTTCCGCTGATGATCCTGGGTGTCACCCTGCTCGTCTTCGTGGTGCTGCAGTTTGCGCCGGGCGACCGTGCCATCGCCGCGCTCGGCGAAGGCGCCACACCGCAGGCCCTGGAAAACTATCGGCAGGCAAACGGCCTCAACGACCCGCTGCTGCTCCAGTACTTCACGTACCTGGGCAAGCTGGTGACGGGCAATTTCGGGTCCACCCTGCCCCCGGCCAAGCCCATCACCGACGTCATTGCCGGCGCGTTCCCCGTCACCTTGCAGCTGACGTTCGTGGGCGTGCTGCTCGCCGTCGTCATCTCGCTCATTTTTGGCGTCCTGGCCGCCCTGTACCGCGACACCTGGGTTGACCAGCTCATCCGCGTGTTTTCCGTGGCGGCGATCGCCACCCCGTCCTTCTGGCTGGGCATCCTGCTCATCCAGTGGTTTGCCCTGGGCAGCAACTCCTGGTTCCCGTCCGGCGGCCTGGCCGGCCCATCGGAGGGCTTCTCCGGCTGGTTAAGGTCCATGGCCCTGCCGGCCCTGGCCCTCGCCGTCCCCGTCTCGGCGTCGCTGATCCGGGTGGTCCGCACGTCCATGGTGGAGGAACTGGACCGCGACTACGTGCGCACCGCCATCGGCAACGGCGTCCCCTACACCACCGTGGTCTCCCGCAACGTCCTGCGCAACGCCCTGGTCACCCCGGTGACCGTGCTGGGCCTGCGCATCGGCTACCTGCTCGGCGGCGCCGTCGTGATTGAAATGATCTTCTCGCTGCCCGGCATGGGCCAACAGATCCTCAACGGCATCACCAACAACGACACCAACCTGGTCCAGGGCGTGGTGCTGGTCATCGCCGTGACGTTCGTGGTCGTGAACATTCTGGTCGACCTTCTCTACCTGCTCATCAACCCCCGAATCAGGACGGTCTAAGTCATGCGTAGCAAACTTGCCGAACGGCTCAGCGCGCCGGGCCTGCGCTTCAAGGCCCTCTCGCTCGGCTCCAAGCTGGCCCTGCTGTTCCTGTTGTTCATTTTCATCGTGGCCGTCCTGGCCCCCGTGATCGCCCCGCACAGCCCGCTGGAAACCGGCGACCCCGCCCAGCCGCCCAGTGCCGTCAACTGGTTCGGCACCGACCGCATCGGCCGCGACGTGCTCTCCCGCCTGCTCTACGGCGCCCAGGCGTCCCTGCTGATCGGGCTCGGCTCGGTGGCCCTGGCCATCCTGGTCGGCGCCACGCTCGGCTCCCTGGCGGCCACGTCCTCCAAGACCGTCAATGAAATCATCATGCGCGTCATGGACGTCCTCATGGCGTTCCCGGGCATCGCCCTGGCCGCCGTGCTGCTGACCGCGTTTGGAAATTCCATCCCCACCATCATCGTGGCGATCGCCATCATCTACACCCCGCAGCTGGCCCGCGTGGTGCGCGCCAACGTCCTGGCCCAGTACGGCGAGGACTATGTTCGCGCCGAACGTGTCATCGGCGCCGGCCGCGGCTACATCATGGTCAAGCACATCATCCGCAACACCGCCGCCCCCGTCCTGGTGTTCGCCACGGTCATGGTCGCCGACGCCATCATCCTGGAGGCGTCGCTGTCCTTCCTGGGCGCCGGCATCCAGGATCCGGACCCCAGCTGGGGCAACGTCATCTCCTACGGCCGCAACCTGGTGCTCTCCGGCGGCTGGTGGGCCACCACCTTTGCCGGCCTGACCATCCTGCTGACCGTGCTGGCCTTGAACATCCTGGCCGAGGGCCTCACCGACGCCATGGTGAACCCCCGGCTGCGCAAGGCCCCCAAGGTCAAGGACGACGACGGCTCCGCGGCCGCCGCCCTCGAGCTGGCCAAGGCCGATGCCGCCGCCCGCGCCGCCATCGAAAACCCCTTTGCCGCCCTCGATGCCGAACTGCTCCGGCTCCAGGACGTCGAGGCCCGGCGCCGGGACCGGCTCCCCCAGCTGGCCCCGGAGGCCCGCGTGGTCCTGGCCGTGAAGAACCTCTCCATCCGGTTCCCGGGCCGCTACGGGGACATCCCGATCGTGGACAACGTGTCCTTCACGGTGCGCGAGGGCGAGACCATGGGCCTGGTGGGCGAATCCGGCTGCGGCAAGTCCATCACGTCCCTGGCGATCATGGGCCTGCTGCCCAAGACCGCCGAGGTCACCGGTTCCATCACCTTTGACGGCTTGGAACTGCTGGACCCCGCCACCCGGCACAGCTCCGCGAAGGCCTACGCCGGCCTGCGCGGGGAACAGATTGCCATGGTCTACCAGGACGCGCTCAGTTCGCTGAACCCGTCCATGCTGATCAAGGACCAGCTGCTCCAGCTGACCCGCCGCAACGGCCGCAAGACCCCGACCGAGCTGCTGGAACTGGTGAAGCTGGATCCGGTGCGCACGCTGCGCAGCTACCCGCACGAACTCTCCGGCGGCCAGCGCCAGCGCGTGCTGATCGCCATGGCGCTCTCCCGCTCGCCCAAGATCGTGGTGGCCGACGAGCCCACCACCGCCCTGGACGTGACGGTGCAAAAGCAGGTGGTGGACCTGCTCAACGAGCTGCGCGAGCAGCTGGGCTTCGCCATGGTCTTCGTCAGCCACGACCTGGCCCTGGTGGCCTCCCTGGCCCACAAGATCACCGTCATGTACGCCGGCCAGGTCGTGGAGTCCGCCCAGGCCAGTGAACTGCTCCAGCACCCCACGCACGAATACACGCGCGGACTGCTCGGCGCGGTGCTCTCCATCGAATCCGACGCCGTCCGGCTGCACCAGATTCCCGGCACGGTACCGTCGCCGCGTGAATTCGCCCCCGGCGACCGGTTCGCCGGCCGGTCCCAACGCCCGGACTCCGACCCCAACCAATCCCTGGCGTTCGTTCCGCTCACCCGGGACGGCGTCCGGACGGACCACTACTGGGCCAGCCACAAGCGCGAGGACGCCCTCGCCGGCGCCGGGCCCGAAACGGAAGGTGCATAATGAGCCAGCACGCAACGGCCGCCGCCGGCACCGGTACGCCGCCGGTCATCGAGTTGAAGGACCTCCACGTCCACCACCGGACCCGTGCCGGCGGCCTGTTCAAGCCCACGTACGTCAAGGCCGTCAACGGCGTCGACTTTTCCATCAGCCGCGGCGAAACCGTCGGCATCGTGGGCGAGTCCGGCTGCGGCAAGTCCACCCTGGCCTCGGTGCTGGTGGGCCTGCAGACGCCCACCTCCGGCCAGGTCCTCTTCCACGGGAAACCGGCCGTCAAGCGCACCGCGGCCATGCGCAAGGAGTTTGGCCGCTCGGTCTCGGTCGTCTTCCAGGACCCGTCCACCGCCTTGAACCCGCGCATGACCATCCAGGACATCCTGGTGGACCCGCTGGCCGTCCACGGCATCGGCAACACCGCCTCCCGCATCGCCAAGGTGCGCGAACTGTTGGCGCTGGTGGGCCTGCCGCAGTCGGCAGCCGAGGTCACGCCGTCGCAGGTTTCCGGCGGGCAGCGCCAGCGCGTCGCCATCGCCCGGGCCCTGGCGCTGGGGCCGGACATCATCGTGGCGGACGAGCCCACCTCCGCCCTGGACGTCTCCGTCCGCGCCCAGGTGCTCAACCTGCTCTCGGACCTGAAGCGGGAACTAAACCTGGGCATGGTGTTCATCAGCCACGACATCCAGACGGTCCGCTACGTCTCGGACCGGATTTGCGTCATGTACTTCGGGCGGATCGTGGAGGAAGGCTCCGCGGAGCAGATCTTCGACCACCCGTCCAACGACTACACCAAGACGCTGCTGGGCGCGGCCCCGTCCCTCCTGCACATCTAGTTTTTTTCATTCACCACCACCATTTTGGAGTCATTTTCGTGAGTACCGTCGCATCCCGTTTCCAGGGCGTCATCCCGCCCGTCGTCACCCCCCGCACCGCCGACGGCGCCCTTGACATTCCCTCCCTGGAGAATGTCACCCGGCACCTGCTCGACGGCGGCGTGTCCGGCCTGTTCGTCAACGGCTCCTCCGGGGAGGTGACGCACCTGACCAACACCGAGCGTGACACGGTCCTGCGCACCATCGTCGGCGTGACGGCCGGCCAGGTCCCCGTGCTGGCCGGCGCCGTGGAGCAGACCACCAACCGCGTCCTGGAGGAGGCCCGGCGGGCCGTCGCCCTGGGCGCCGACGGCCTGGTGGCCTCCAGCCAGTACTACGCCATCAGCAACGCCGAGGAGACCGGCCGCCACTTCCGCGCCATCGCCGCCTCCGTGGACGTCCCCGTGTTCGCCTACGACGTCCCGGTCCGCACGCACTTCAAGCTCCCCACCGAGTTGCTCATCGAGCTGGGCCGCGACGGCGTGCTGGCCGGCGTGAAGGATTCCTCCGGTGACGACGTCTCCTTCCGCCAGCTGGTCCTGGCCGCCCGGGACATCCCCAACTTCGACATCTTCACCGGCCACGAGGTGGTGGTCGACGGCGCCCTGCTCGGCGGCGCCCAGGGCGTCGTGCCGGGCCTGGGCAACGTGGACCCCGCCGGCTACCGGCGCCTGTACGACGCGGCCGTGGCCGGCGACTGGACCCAGGCCGCCGCGGAGCAGGACCGCCTCGCCGACGTCTTCAACATCGTCTACACGCCGAAGGCGGGCCGGGTTTCCGGCAACGCCGCCGGCCTGGGCGCCTTCAAGACCGCCCTGATGCTCATGGGCATCATCGAGACCAACGTCATGAGCGCCCCCATGCTGGCCCTCGATGAGGATGAGACGGCGGCCATCAAGGTCATCCTGGAGCGCACCGGCCTGCTCTAGGCACCTCGCTCCGCCCGCCGCCCGTCGCCCGTCGCCGACGCCCGCCGACGCCCGCTGCAACTGACCCGCAATAGATGTCGAAAATTGCCGCTGAATCGTCCTTTTTCGACATCTATTGCGGGCTACATTCCGGGTATTGCGGGCTACATCCCGGGGCCGGGCGGAGGCACCAGCGGACCCAGCTCGAATTCGACTTGTAAGGACACTGTATGCGCTACGTAGTGGGCGTGGATCTTGGCGGGACCAAGACGGCGGCCGGCGTGGTCGCCGCTGACGGCTCCGTGCTCCTGACGGGGCAGGTCCCCACGCTGAACCGTGCCGGCGGGCAGGCCATCCTGGACGCCACCGCGGGCCTCGTGCGGGAGCTGGCGGCCCGGGCCGCCGCGAAGGGTGCCGTCGTGGAGGCCGTGGGTGTCGGCTCGGCCGGCGTCATCGACGCGTCGGCCGGCACCGTCATCTCGGCCACCGACGCCATTGCGGGCTGGGCCGGAACCCGGCTGACGGCCGGACTGGAGTCCAGGCTGGAACTGCCGTGCGCCGTCGTCAATGACGTGCACGCGCACGCGCTGGGCGAGGCCTGGTTGGGGGCGGCCGCCGGCACCAGCACGTCGCTGATGGTGGCGTTCGGCACCGGCGTGGGCGGCAGCTTCGTGGTGAACGGGCGGCCGCTGCTGGGGCATCACTTTGCCGGCGGGCATGTGGGGCATTTCGCCTCGCCGCTGGCCTACCACGACGGCGCCCCGCTGGCCTGCTCGTGCGGTCATGCCGGGCACGTGGAGGCCATTGCCTCGGGGCCCGCGATCCATGCATCGTTCCTGCGCTTCGGCGGGGCCGCGGGGGTGGCGGACACGCGGGTGGTCTTCGAGCGGGCCGCGACCGGCGACGACGCCGCGCTGCGGGCGGTCGGGTGCGGGGCCCGTGCCGCGGGGCAGGCCGTGGGCGGCCTCGTCAACATCCTCGACCCGGAGGTGGTGGTCATCTCCGGCGGGCTGGCCGACGCCGGCGAGCTATGGTGGGAGCCCATGCGCGCCGCCCTGCGCGCCGAGCTGCTCGCCCCCGTGGCCGGCGTGGCCGTGGTCCGCGCCTCTCTGGGGAACACCGCCGCGATCGTGGGCGCGGCATCGCTGGTGCTGGCGCAATCATGAGTTCAACCGTTTCCAAAGGAGTCACCATGCCGTTGACCGCAACCAACCTCGACACCCTGGCGGGGCAGCTGATCGTCTCCGCCCAGGCCTACCCGGGCGAACCGATGCGCGACCCCCGCACGACCGCCCAGGTGGCGGCGTCGGCCGTCATTGGCGGTGCCGCCGCGATCCGGGTGCAGGGCGTCGCGGACATCCAGTTCACCCGCGCCGCGGTCGAGGTGCCGGTGATCGGGCTGTGGAAGGACGGGCACGACGGCGTCTTCATCACCCCGACGCTGCACCACGCCCTGGCCTGCGCCAATGCCGGCGCGCACATCGTGGCCATCGACGGCACGCGTCGCCGCCGGCCGGACGGGCTGAGCCTGGCCCAGACCATCGCCGGCATCCACGCCGAGTCCAACGCCCTGGTCATGGCCGATTGCGGCTCGCTGGAGGACGCGGTGGCCGCCGCCGAGGCCGGGGCGGACCTGATTGGCACCACGCTGGCCGGGTACACCCCGGAACGGCCCAAGACCGACGGGCCGGACCTGGAGTTGATCGCACGGATTGTGGCCGCCGACCTGGGCCGGCCGCTCATCGCGGAGGGCCGCATCCACTCCCCCGCCCAGGCCCGCCAGGCGCTCGACGCCGGCGCGTTCGCCGTCGTGGTGGGCACGGCCATCACCCACCCGGCCACCATCACCGGCTGGTTCAAGGACGCCCTCACCGCCTAAGAAGTAGGACGCCCTCACCGACTAAGAAGTGACCCGCAATAGATGTCGAAAAAGGGGCGATTTCGCCCCTTTTTCGACATCTATTGCGGGCCAGCTCAGCGCGGGACGACGAAGTGCGTGACGCGGGCATCCTGGCCGTCGAGGGCGGCCCAGTCGCCCGTGTGCTCAAGGACGGAGAAGGCGCTGGTGGGGTAGCCGGAGGCCAGGTTCATGTAGGCGTCCTGGTCCGAATCCCTGGAGGCGAGGCGCAGCGCCACATCCTGGACGCCGGGCATGTGGCTGATGACCATCAGCGTGGTGACCGTCTCCGGCACGTGGTTGATGACGGAGAGGATCTGCCCCGGCCCGGCGGCGTACAGCCCATCCTCGAGCTTGGGCGTGGGCGCCTTGTCCCCCAGCTGCTGGCACACCCAGGTACAGGTTTGCCGGGTGCGGAGGGCGGAGGAACACAGGATGAAGTCCGGCAGGATGTTGTTCTCCACCAGCCACTTGCCGGCCAGCGGGGCCTCGGTGTGCCCGCGCTGGGCCAGCGGCCGCTCATGGTCGGCCACGCCCACCGGCCACGCGGCCTTGGCATGGCGCATCAACACAAGCCGCTTCACATGGTGTTCGTTCATGGTGACAGTTTAGTGAGTGCGTCCCGGCGCGCGTTCCCCGGGCCGGGACCGCGGGGGCCTAGATGGAGTATTCGGGCGCGGCCCACACCACGACTTCGGGGTGCTCGTAGAAGCGGTAGCCCTCGCCGCGAACGGTGCGGACCGTGTTGGCCAGGCGTCCGAGCTTGGAGCGCAGCCGGCGAATGTGCACGTCGATGGTGCGTTCGTTCGGGATCTCGTCGGCGTTGCTCCACAGCCCTTCCAGTAGCTCGTCCCGGCCCACGGTGCGGGTGCCGTTTTCCACCAGGTAGTTCAGCAGCTCAAATTCCTTGAACGTCAGGTTCAGCGTTTCGCCGTCCAGGTGGACCTCGCGGCGGGCCAGGTCGATCAGCACGCCGGAGGGTCGCTGTTCCTGGACCACGGGGACGCGGACGGTCTCCGGGCGGTGGCGGCTGGCCACGGTCGGGTCGCCGAAGGTGGACCGCACGACGTCCAGGGGGGTGCCGACGGCGTCGGACGGGGCGATGGCCACCGCGGCGTAACTCTGGGCCTGCGGCACCAGTGATTGGGCGTAGGCGCGGATGTCCTGGGCCAGCTTAGCCAGGGAGGTGCCCGCCGCGGCGGCGGTGTCCTCGTCCACGCCGACGTAGAGCACGAACCCGCGGGCCACGTTGTCCGGGTTGACGCCGCGCAGCTTGTCTCCGCCGGCAATGACCGGCGTGGGGGCCGTGAGCGGGTGGGAGTCGGGCACGGCGCGCAGCCGGGCGGCCGGGGACTCGGCCTCCCGGCGGTAGGCGGCCGGGTTTCCGTAGGCCGGGTGAAGCTGCCGCTGCCCGGAGCCGCCCAGGGGATTGGGGGACGCATTGCGGGCCACCGCCTTGGCGGCGTTGCGGACGGAGATGTGGACGTAACCGGATGCTAGGGACATTGAACTACCTCTGAATATGGCCGTAGGTGACGGCGCGAATGCTTTCCTTTGGGTTCCGGGGTGCCAGAACTTAATGCCCGCCGTTGGGCTGGCCTGGTGGCCAAAGTGCCTAAAACTATGGGATGGGGCTAGGCCTGCATTCGACAGCTACACAGGAACGTTCCGAGGGCTTCCGATCGGAACGTTGCTGCGGCTGCAGAATTCACTGAGTGGGTGTTCACACCACGAGTCTCCTACGTAACAATCCGAACGTGCAAGTAACAAAGGGTCCAAACGTCCACAGTGTGAGATAGGGACGCCGATTGTGATTAAACTAACACCATAACCTTGGTCTCACTTAACGGGCAGATGACGGATTGTGTCGAATTATCCGGCCCAATTGGGCAATATTGGTTCCCTATATTCGGTCCGTTGCGGAATTGAGCAGAATTAGTTCAGCCGGTGAGGAAACCCGCCTATGATGGCCCACGCAAATCGGGCGCCCCGTCCGGGATTATCCCAGAAATTCACGTTAAGTAAACAGATGTTCACCAGGAGGAAGCCGCGCGCCGGGGCCGGCGGCGTGCTTATGGGAGCTGGACGTGCGCCGTCCGCTGCGGGCGCCGGCCGCGGACCTGGTCCCGGAGGCGCACGTGGTTGCGGCGGTTCATCATCAGCAGCGCCGCGGCCCCGGCGCCGATGGCCACGAACGCACCCATTCCCAGCGACCAGCGGGCCCCGAATTCGGTGGCGATCCAGCCCACGAGCGGCGCGCCGATGGGGGTCCCGCCCTGCAGCACCACCATGTAGACGGCCAGCACGCGCCCCCGCATGGCCGCGTCCGTGGTCAGCTGGATGGTGGTGTTGCACGCATTCATGAAGGTCAGCGCGGCCAGGCCCACGGGGACCAGGGCGAGCATGTAGAGCAGGAAGGTGGGCATAACGGCGGCGACGGCCGCGGTCACCCCGAACACCATCGCCCCACCGACGATGTAGGCCATCCGCATGCTCTTGCGGCGGGCGGCCAAGAGCGCCGCGGCCAGCGTGCCGACGGCCATGACGGAGCCCAGCAGCCCGTACTCGCCGGGGCCCAGGTGGAAAACGGTGGTGGCCATGAGGGCGTTGGTGATCTGGAAGTTCAGGCCGAAGGTGCTCACCAGGAACACCAACACCATGGTCATCATCAGGTCCGGACGTTGCCGGATGTACCGGAATCCCTCGCGGATCTGCCCCTTGCCGCGGACAACGTGCACGGCCGGGCGCAGCTCGGCCGTGCGCATCCGCCACAGGGAGATGATCACGCCCAGGAAGCTGGCGGCATTGAGCAGGAACGCGGGGCCGGTTCCCAGGACGGCGATCACCAGCCCGGCCAGGCCGGGGCCGGCCAGGCGGGCCAGATTGAAGGAGGCGCTGTTAAGGGCGACGGCGTTGGGTACGTCCTCCTTCGAGACCACCTCGGAGACAAACGCCTGCCGGGACGGGGCGTCCACGGCGCTGGCCACGCCCAGCAGCAGGGCCAGCAGGTAGACGTGCCAGAGCTGAACCGTGTTGGTGACCACCAGCAGGCCCAACACCAGCGCGCACAGCCCCATGGCCGATTGCGTCAAGAGCAGCAGTTTGCGTTTGTCGACACGGTCCCCAAGCAGCCCGGCGTAGGGGCCAAGGAAGATGATGGGAAGAAACTGCAGGCCGGTGGTGATGCCGGCGGCCGTCCCGGAGTTGTTCGTAAGCACCGTCAGCACGAGCCAGTCCTGGGCCACGCGCTGCATCCACGTGCCGATGTTGGACACCAGCGCTCCGGTCACCCACAGCCGGTAGTTGAACACCTTCAGGGCTCGGAACATGGAACTCAAACGCCGCTCATCTCCCCCAGGATGCGGGCGGCCTCGGCCAGGGTGGCGCGTTCGTCCGGCGTGAGGGCCGCCACGCGCTTGGCCAGCCATTGCGTGCGCTTGGAGCGGGCCCGCGACAGCGCCGTCACGCCGTCGTCCGTGATCTGGACCAGCACCTGGCGCCTATCTCCCGGGTTCTCCTCGCGGGTGACAAAACCCGCGGCATCCAGGCCGTTGACGATGCGGGTCATGGAGGGGGCCTGGACCATTTCGCGTTCAGCCAATTGGCCCACGGTCAGGGAGCCCTTGACGATGGCGGCCAACACCGAATACTGGGCGGGGCTGATTTCCCGCGACGCCGCCTCGGCGCGCAGCCGGCGGGACGTGCGCATGATCGCCACGCGCAAGTCGGCGGCCAGCGGGCCGGGGCCGGCATTGCGCGTGGCCCGCCTGACGGGCGGGGCGGCCGGAGCCGGCGCCGGCGTCTGGCCTGGGGCGTCTTGAACTACGGGCGTTTCAGTCATCATCTGCATCAACCTGGGTCACAAAAGTTACGTATCTGTTGTTACTTAGCATAGGTCATTAGCATTGCTAAGTAAATGTTGATTCGGTCACGCTCGTTACCAAAATGTGACTTATGGGCTACCGTTCGGTAATGTGAAAGCCGTGCCCGCCGAACCGCCCATGGTTCCTTGGCACAGATGGACGGTTCGCCGAGCTCTGCCGCCGCCCATTTCCCGTTCATATCTATGGCAGAGACGGGGGACCCGATTCTTGCGGGCCTCCACTTGGAAGCCCTTGGGGTTAAGCCTGCGCAACGCACGCGAGCGGCACTAGCCGCCCACCGCCGGCGCGCGGCCGGATGCTCTCATCCGAACCCGACAGCTCACCTCGCAGGCGTGGAGAGGCTCTAGCTATGTCTACGCAACATCACAATCACGGGCGCCGTCGCGCCGAAACAACCCCCCGCAAGGAATCCCGCCGCCGCATGCCCAGGACCGGGGGCCCCGCCCGGCGCATGGCGATCGTCGCCGTCGCCGGCGTCCTGCTGGCTGGCGGAGGGTTGGGCCAGGCCGCCGGCAGCAGCGGTCCGGGCGGGCTCCCGTCCGACCTTTTCGCGGCCGGCGCCGGCTCGACGACGGCGGCCGTCTCGGCGCCGTCGGACGCCCCCATCGACTTCGCCCGGGTCCTGGTCAGCTCCAGCACCGAGCTGCGCTCCAATGTGCCGGACGTGGCGGCCGCCGCCGACTCCGTCACGCCGGTGGGTGCCGCCGGCGGGCCCGTCAACGATCCGGCCGGCGCCCAAAAATACGCCGCCACGCAGCTGGCAGCCCACGGCTGGGGCCAGGACCAGATGAGCTGCCTGGTGCAGCTGTGGAACCGCGAATCGGATTGGACCACCACCGCGGAGAATCCGTCCAGCCTGGCGTACGGCATCGCCCAGTCGCTGCCGGCGTCGAAAATGGACAGCGTGGCCGGGGACTGGCGCACCAACTACCAGACCCAAATCAAGTGGGGCCTGACGTACATCGCGGACCGCTACGGCTCCCCGTGCGCCGTCTGGGACCACGAAGTCTCCATCGGCTGGTACTAAGCCGTTCGGCCTGCCGCCCACCATTCGCGAGGCGGGTGACGGTGTCTTAGTCGACGACCCCGTAGAGGCGGTCGCCGGCGTCGCCCAGGCCCGGGACGATGTAGGACTTCTCGTTCAGGCCCTCGTCGATGGAGGCCAGTACCACGTGGATGTTGTCGCGGTCCCCGTGCGCGGCCTCGAGCCGGGCCAGCCCTTCGGGGGCCGCGAGCAGGCAGATGCAGGTGATGTCCGCGGCGCCGCGGGCAAAGAGGAACTTGAACGCCTCAATCAGCGTGCCGCCGGTGGCCAGCATGGGATCCAGGACGTAAACCTGGCGGCCGGTCAGGTCCTCGGGCAGGCGCTCGGCATAGGTGATGGCCTCGAGGGTTTCCTCGTTGCGGGCCATGCCCAGGAAGCCGACCTCGGCGGTCGGCAGCAGGCGGGTCATGCCCTCGAGCATGCCCAGCCCGGCGCGCAGGATCGGGACCACCAGCGGCGTCGGCTTGACCAGCCCGGTGCCGATGGCAAAGGTCACGGGGGTTTCAATCCTGACGGGCTCCACGCGGACCTCGCGGGTGGCCTCATACGCCAACAGGGTGACAAGTTCTTCGGTGAGCTGGCGAAAAATGGGGGACGGAGTGTTCTTGTCCCGCAGAACGGTCAACTTGTGGGCAATCAGCGGATGATCCGCAACCAGTACGCGCATAGATAAAAGCTACCATTGAGCCGTGTCCACCTCCGCGAATTCCCGCCCGCCCGAGACCGCCGCCGCTGCCCTGCACGGCCGGTGGATGGGGCTGGCCCTGGCCGAGGCGCGGCGCGCCCTGACCACCGGGGACGTGCCGATCGGCGCCGTCGTCCTCGGGCCCGACGGCGGCGTGCTGGGTGTGGGTTGCAACGAACGCGAGGCGCGTGGGGACCCCACCGCCCATGCCGAGGTGGTGGCCATCCGGGCGGCCGCGGCGGCGCTGGGCGCGTGGCGCCTTGAGGGGTGCACGCTGGTGGTCTCGCTGGAGCCGTGCGCCATGTGTGCCGGGGCCGCGGTGCTGGCCCGGGTGCCGCGGGTGGTTTTTGGGGCGTGGGATGAGAAGGCCGGCGCGGCGGGCTCGGTGCTGGACGTGCTCCGGGAACGGCGGCTTAACCACTGGGTGGAGGTTTTCCCGGGCGTGCGGGAGGCCGAGTGCGCGGCGCTGCTGAAGGATTTCTTCGGCGCGCAGCGCTAGACCCTAAGCGGCGTTGAGCGCGTCGATGCGCTTTTGCCGTCTCGACGGCGAATCGAGGCTGAAGCTGCGGAAGTCGCCCAGGTCGTCGCGAATGAATGCCTCCACCTCTGAGATCCTCTGGGTTACGGCCGGCGTTGGCGCGTTGAACAGCCAGTGCGCGATGCGTTCCGCGCCGGGATCGTACTGCCACAGGCCGATGATGCGCCCGCGGTCCACGATGGGGTGGTCCGGCAGGTCCGCCTGAAGGGCGAGCCGGGCGCTGAGGAGCTGACGGTCCTGGTCCTCCGGCGCAAAGTGGTCCGCGGCGTTGCGCCGGAGCAAGAAGAGAGAGTCGGTGCCGGCGAGCAGCTGGATTTGTTCCTCGCCGGGTGCGCGGAAGTCCTCCACGGCGGCGGCGTCGGCCGGGCACATCCACAGCCCGTGCGTTTCGACGGCGCCGGCGTCCGCGAGCGCCGTCTTGGTCTGGGCGACGGTGAGGCCGGTGAACCACTGCGTCTGTTTCAGGGTGGCTCCCCCGGTCCAGCCCAGATACCGGTCCATCAGGGCGCCCCGGGCCTGGTCCGGGCCGAGGCTGCTCGGTTCCAGTCCCCACGCGGTGTAGCCGTACCGCTGTTGATCCAGCCGGCCGTTGACCGGCACGCGCCGGATGCGCCCGTCCGCCTGCAGGAGTCCGAGCGCCGTCGGCAAGGTGGTGGCGGCGCCCTTTTTCTTGCCTTCCTCGCCCAGGCTGCGGACGGCGTCGCCCAGCCGGTCCTTGAGCTGCTTGGGATCCAGCGGCCCCTCCCCGGCTGCCGCGGCATCTTCCAGCTGGCGGAGGGTTTGCGATTCCAGCGCCTCCAGTTCCGCGCGGGGCACGCCCAGCTTGTCCAGGATCTTGGCCGTGGCCTCGGCGGCGGCGCGCCCCAGCGACAGCCCCCAGGCAAAGTCGTCGGCGCCCAGCACGTAGGTGCAGCCCCGCGCCGTGGGCAGCTCATGGATCCGCAAGGCGAGGACGTCGGCGTCGGCTTGTTCGCGCCGGATGCCCGCCCGGGCAAAGAGCGTCAGGTACGGGTTGGCGCCGCCCACGGACCGGGCCCAGCCGATCCGGCCGAAGACGCCGGCCGGGTCCTGCCCCGCCAGTGAGCCGTCCAAACCTTGTTTGTGCCAGCTCCACGCACGCCACGTTGCAATGTCCATGACACCATCCTCCACCATGGCGCAACCCCCATTTTTGCGCTGGCGAGCTGACCCGGTAAGGTTGACGCGTTGGTGACGTGTCCGAGCGGCCGAAGGTGCAACACTCGAAATGTTGTTTAGGTGAGAGCCTAACGTGGGTTCAAATCCCACCGTCACCGCCACTGAAAACCCCCGGTTTACCGGGGGTTTTCGTCATTTCAAAAGATCACGTGGTGCATTTATGGTGCAGACTTCGTTGGCACCACCGTCAAGTTCCGCGCCCGGCCCCTCGTGCTGCTTCGGCGCTCCTGTTGTCGCCAAGCTGTGACACCGGACGATGACAGCCCGCGGCCTTGCAGTGCCCAACTCGAAATCCGAGACATCTTGGCGGGGACGCGGCGATCCCACCTGGCTCCCGAAGTGGCCGCGTCACGTTGATATTTTTGGAGCGACCGGTGCCGCTCACAGGCGGGACCGCAGTGATCAGGAACCGGTTTCAGAAGCAGGCTTTACGTCTGCCTGGACTCGCTCAACCCGATGGTAATGGTGGGTCGGTGAGCCCGGACCTTCCCGGCTAAGATCACAAAGAGGTAGTGCGCTCCCGCCCTGCCATGTGAGGAGTAACAACGTGTGTGAACCGTGGTCGTCTGCCGACGGTATTTCAGCCTGCCCCAGAGGCATGCGCATAATTGCCAAGAGCCCGGCGGCCCACGATGGGATCACAATCGCGGGGGAAACGCATTCATGGTGAAGCTCAACCTGAAAGCTGTCGAGGAACGCGTTGCGCCACTCGGGGGCCGTGAATCCTACGATCGAGAGTTCATTTTCAGCCTGCTGCTGGCCTACGGCAAGCCCCAGGGCAACGTGACCAGATTGCGCAATGGTTCGCTCAACGTTGCCCAGGACCAGTCCACTGAAGTGGCACAGAAAAACGTCGTCTACTTCAAGGAGACGACCGGTAATCCTCTCGCCGTCATTGACGAACTGAAGTCTTCGCCGTTGGTCGTCCGGTACAACACCCGCTTCGTGATCGTCACCGACTACACGGAACTGCTGGCCATCGACACGAAGACCGGAGAGAACCTGATGATCCCGATTCGGGACATCAATCAGCACTTCACGTTCTTCCTGCCCTGGGCCGGCATGGAGAAAGCGCAATACGTCTCCGAGGCGCACGCTGACGTCAAAGCCGCCGAGCGGATGGGCAAGCTGTTCGACGAGCTCCTGTCGGCGAACCCCGGGATGCTCGACATGGCGCACGGACGCCACGCGCTCAATGTGTTCTTCACCCGGCTCCTGTTCTGCTTCTTCGCCGAGGACACCGGCATCTTTGAGAAGAGTGGGTACACCAACGCTGTCGGCTCGCATACTCAGCCCGACGGCTCTGACGTCGCTGAGTTCCTCACGGAGGTCTTCAGAGCGCTCGATACTGAAAACGTCGGAGAGAAACCCGTGCACCTGGCACGGTTCCCGTACGTCAACGGCCGACTGTTCACTGTGACATCCGAGCATGTGGTGCCGCGGTTTACGAAAAAAGCTCGTGACCTGCTCATCGAGTTGGGCACGCTGGACTGGAGCGACATCAACCCGGACATTTTCGGCTCGATGTTCCAGGCCATTGTCACCCCGGGCAAGCGTAGCGACCTGGGCCAGCACTACACATCGGTGCCGAACATCCTCAAGACCATCGAGCCGTTGTTCTTAGACGCACTCAAGGAAGAGCTCGATGCGTCTTTCGACTCTGTCAAAAAGCTTGAAGCACTACTCGAGAGAATCAGCACGATCAAGGTCTTCGATCCTGCCTGTGGGTCCGGCAACTTCCTCATCATTGCCTACAAGGAACTGCGACGTCTGGAACACGCGATTCTGGAGCGACTGTTCGAGATCGATCCGAAGCATCAGGTCCTGTACGCCGAGTCAAAGATCAACATTGAACACTTCTATGGACTGGAGATCGACGATTTTGCCGTCGAGGTGGCGATCCTCTCCCTTTGGATCGCCAAGCACCAGATGAACTCCGAGTTCAAGGACAAGTTCAATCTCACCATCCCCCTGATCCCGCTGAAGGAGGCAGGCCAGATCAAGGCGGGCAATGCCGCACGCACCGATTGGAACACGGTCTGCCTGAACGACGGCCAGGCCGAGATCTACCTCATCGGAAACCCACCATACGCCGGGGCGAAGACTCAAACGAAGGATCAGAAGGCGGACTATGACTTCGTGTTCGAACGCCGTCCATACTCGAAGAACCTGGACTACATCGCGCTCTGGTTCATGAAGGGTGCGGACTATATCGAAGGCACGCGAGCCGAGCTCGCGTTTGTCACCACGAACTCGGTGTCTCAGGGCGAACACGTTGGCCTGATGTTCCCAATGATCTTCTCCAAGGGTATCGAGATCGGGTTCGCCTACACGTCCTTCAAGTGGGAGAACAACGCCAAACGCAACGCCGGCGTCACCGTCGCGGTGATCAGCCTGCGAATGACTCGGACCGAGCCGAAGTACATTTATGCAGACGACCTTCAGATTTCGGCGGACAACATCAACGGCTATCTCGCTGATGGACCCAATGTCTTCATGGAACGGCGAAAGAAACCACTCAGTGCTCAGCTACCCGACATGGTTTTCGGCTCGATGCCGCGCGACGGTGGTGGTCTTCTGCTGTCTCCGGATGAGCGCCAAAAGATGATCGACATCGACCCGCGCAGCGATCAATTCATCAAGCGATTCATGGGAACATCCGAAGCGATCAACGATGGAGAACGCTACTGCCTCTGGATTCCAGACGGTTTCGCTGCCACGGCCTCATCCATCGCGCCAATCGCCAGCCGACTAGCCTTCGTGACGGAAGAACGAAGCAAGAGCAAAGCAGCCAGCACGGCCGCGTACGCCTCTCAACCCCACAGATTTGTACAGATTAGTTACAAACCGACGGAATCCATCATTGTCCCTCGACACTCTTCCGAGCGCCGTAAGTACATACCGTTTGGCTATTTGGGTCCCGAGACTGTTGTTGGAGATTCGGCGAACGCAGTGTATGACGCGAAGCCCTGGGTCTTCGCGCTGTTGATGTCACGGCTGCACATGGTATGGACCCGAGCTGTTGGCGGCCAGCTGGAAACTCGAATCCGTTACTCGAATACGATCGTCTACAACAACTTCCCGGTGCCGCCTCTGTCGGAGGCTATGAAGGAGAAGTTGACTGTTACGGCGTTGCGTGTGCTTGACGTACGTGAGTACCACTGCGAGAGCAACTTCGCCGATATGTACGATCCGGACTACATGCCGAAGGACCTGCGGGCGGCGCATACCGACATTGATGCATTGGTGGATTCGATCTACTCCAAGCGTGGCTACGAGACTGATGAACAAAGACTATCGGACCTCTTTGCTCTGTATGAAGAGATGGCTTCGAAATCCGCAAAGGGGAGCAAGAAGAAGTGAACAAGCCGATGAACATCGTCAATGTGACCTACGCTCGCACAAAGGCGTCGGTAAACACCGATGACCTTGGTATGCGCGAGATGCAGCAGCGCGTCTTTGCCAAGCGAGATGCCCAGCACCTTCTGGTCAAGGCACCGCCTGCCTCGGGCAAGTCGCGTGCGCTCATGTTCGTAGCACTCGACAAACTCTATAACCAGGGCCGCAAAAAGGTCATCGTCGCAGTCCCCGAGCGATCCATCGGCGCCTCCTTCTCTTCAACGAAACTCACCGCCAATGGGTTCTTCGCAGACTGGGAGATCAAAGACGAGCACAATCTCTGCGACCCTGGCTCCTCCCAGGGCAAGGTCGGAGCGTTTATCAAGTTCCTTGAAGGCCCTGATGCTGTGCTCGTGTGCACACATGCGACCCTGCGGTTCGCCTTTGAGAAGCTCGCGCCGGAGGCGTTCAACGGCACGGTGTTGGCGATCGATGAGTTCCACCATGTCTCCGCTGATACTGAGGCCAACCGCCTCGGGGCGCTCCTGCGTGACGTCATGAACGGCTCGGACGTGCACATCGTCGCAATGACCGGCTCATACTTCCGCGGCGACTCTGTGCCTGTTCTATCCGCGGAGGACGAGGCGCAGTTCACTCCGGTTACGTTCAACTACTACGACCAGCTCAACGGCTACGAGTACCTGCACTCGCTCGGCATCGGACACCACTTCTATCAAGGCCGCTACACCGATGCAATCGGTGAGGTCTTGCACCTGGACAAGAAGACGATCGTACACATTCCGAACGTCAACTCCGGCGAATCCACCAAAGACAAGATCGAAGAAGTCGGCTTCATCATCGACGCCATCGGCCACGTCGAAGGCACCGACCCAGAGACCGGGATCATCAGCATTCACCACAAGGACACGGGTGAGATTCTTCGGGTGGCTGATCTCGTGGACGACACGGATCAGAAGAAGCGAGCTGACACGCTCCACTATCTCACCAGTGTCGCTTCCAAGGAGCGCGATGCTGTGGACATCATCATCGCACTTGGCATGGCGAAGGAAGGCTTCGACTGGCCCTTTGCCGAGCACGCCCTGACCGTCGGCTACCGTGCCTCGCTGACCGAGGTCATCCAGATCATTGGCCGCGTCACCCGCGACAGCCCAGGCAAGGAGCATGCCCAGTTCACCAATCTGATCGCTGAGCCCGACGCCTCCCAGGGCGAGGTGAAGGTCTCGGTGAACAACATGTTGAAGGCCATCACCGCGTCCTTGCTGATGGAGCAAGTGCTCGCACAGAACTTCACCTTCAAAACAAAGAAGTTCGACGGTGACGACTCGAAGATCCCCGGCCAGCTGAAGATCAAGGGCTTCAAAGAACCCTCGACGGAGCGTGTTAAGCAAATTGTCGAGACGGACCTGAACGACCTGAAAGCGACGATCTTGCAAGACGACACGTTCGCACGCGCAGCAGCGGGCTCGATCGACGCAGAGACCGCCAACAAGGTGCTGATCCCGAAGATCATCCGGGAAAAGTACCCGGACCTCACCGAATCGCAGGTCGAGGAGGTACGGCAGCAGGTCGTCGTGGACTCGGTGGTCAAGAGCGGTGAGGTCCGCGAAGTCGGAGACAAACGGTTCATCAAGATGGCCGAGAAGTTCGTCAACATCGACGAGCTCACCATCAACCTCATCGACTCGGTGAATCCCTTCCAGCGCGCCTTCGAGGTTATGTCCAAATCGGTGACTCCCTCCGTACTCCGGATCATCCAGGACCAGATCACGGCCACCCGCGTCGAGTTCACCGAGGAAGAGGCGCTAGCACTCGTTCCCCGGATCAAGAACTGGATCAAAGTCAACGGTCGGCGACCTGACTCTCGGACAGAGGATCCGGCCGAGAAACGGTACGCAGACGCGCTGCTGTGGCTCCAGCGGGCAAAGCAGAAGCTCGAAGCCCAAAGGCGCGCAACTGAAATGGCGACGGACGAATGAGCGAGAACGACGATATCCTCGATGCGGCACCGACCTCCCTGCAGGATCTCATCGACAACGACCTCGATGGGCTGCTCAACACGCCCGAGAAACCCAAGAAGATCACCTCGTCCGACCGGCTCGAGCGTGCGTTCCTGGAGATCGTAGAGTTCCGCCGGACGCACGAGCGCCTGCCGAGCTCGGCGACGCGGGAGATTGCCGAGCGGAAGCTCGGGGCCCGTCTTGACGGCATCCTCGCCAACGACGAGAAGATCGCGGCGCTCCGACACCTCGACACCGAGTATGAACTGCTGGCTGTAGAGGCAGTTCCCGAGTCGCTCGACGAGCTTCTCGAGAGCGATGACCTGGACGATCTACTGGGCGACGAGAGCGGCATCCTCGACGTTTCTGATCTGCCCGTGATCAAGCGTCCTGAGTCTCCGGACTCGGTCGCTCAGCGGGTGAAGGCCGAGGACTTCGACTTGTTCGAGCCGTTGTTCAAGGCGAAGCACGCCGAGCTGACCGAGGGCACGTACAAGCTGATGCCCTTCACTGGTCTGGATCTGATCCGCGAGGGTGCGTTCTTCGTCCTCAGTGGCGTCATGTGCTTCGTCGCCGAAGTAGGTGGAGACGTAGACCTCGTCGTCGGCGGCAAGCCGAGGCAGAAACAACGCCTGCGGGTGGTATTCGAGAACGGCACCGAGTCGAGGATGTACAAGCAGAGCTTGATGACCCGCATGTACGAGGCGCAGGGCCAGGTCCTGGCACGGACGGGTCACGATGCCACCGAAATCCTCGACGCCGACGTGGAGAGCGGTCACATCTACGTGCTCGAGTCCTTGAGCACTGATCAGCAGATCTCCAGCATCAAGGACCTCCACAAGATCGGCTTCTCCACCACCAGCGTCGAGACCCGCATCAAAAACGCGGCGAATTCACCGACCTACCTGATGGCACCCGTAAAGGTGCTGGCGGACTACCGTCTCTACAACGTGCGTGCGTCGTGGCTGGAGCACCTCTTGCACCGCGTGTTTGCCGAGGTGCGTCTGGACCTGACGCAGGTCGACCGGAAGGGGCGCGATTACGACCCCTCGGAGTGGTTCGTGGTGCCGCTGGAGACCATCAACAAGGGCGTCGCAATGATCATGTCCGGCGAGATCACCGACTACGTCTACGACAAGGCGCTGCAGCGATTGGTCGCGCGTGGTTGAGCAGGAAGATCAGTGGATCGCTGACCCGGCCGGCGTCTACTTCCGCGATCGGTTCAAGGTAGACCGTCAGGTACTCGAGGACTGGGGTGCGTTCGACATCTCTGTCGTCTCGGAATTCCCGGTCTTCATCGATGGCTTCCCAGGACGCCGAAGACGATGAGCCACTGCTGGAGCTTCTATTCCTCGAGGCGGGCGGTGGTCCAATGGGAAGTTCGATCTTGCATGTTGATGTAGCAGGCCTCAGCGCTTTCCACTCCAGCCTCGGCGCGATAATCAAAAAATTATCGTAGCTGTGTGAGCCCGGTGACGGGCTGCCGTATGTTTCACAAGGGCGCCGGCACGAAAAGAAAAGCCCGGAATGTCGAAGCATTCCGAGCCTTTCTCACGCCCTAGATCAGGGCAACCTAAACATTAAACCGGAACTCCACCACGTTCCGTAGCCGAATAACCTCAAGGTACGGCTTCCCGAACTACGCCGTCGTGGACCTGTGGATCTGTTTCGATTGCGATGCCGAAGGCCACGAGATTAGCTCGGGGGACGAAGTACCGCCGGCAAAGCTAGAACTCACCGCATCGCCACACGTAGAAACGTCATGAGACCAGATCCTCATCGTCAGACGCCCCTGACGGGTTGTCGGCGTCGTTCATCCAGGCGAAGGCTGCAGTTACTGCACCCTCGTCAGTCCTGAGGATGCGCAGTCCCGTGCGTGCGAGCGAGTAGAACTGATCGACCCAGGCTGTAGCCAATTCGACGTTGCCACCCATGCTCAGCGACAGGCTGGGAATGAGGTGAATTCCGTGGAGAACATTCAAACAGGGCTCCATCGCGTGCGTTTCAACTGACCACCACTCCGAGTGCGCTACCCCACTAGAGAGCGAGTATGCCTGCCGATAGAAGTCCAGCAGGCCAGCTTCGTCAGCCATCGCACGGATTGACTTGCCGTCAGCGAAGGTGTCTCGAGTATCGACTGTCCGGTGATCAATCACGTCGTGGTTATGGCTGAGACGCTGGAGTTCGTCAATGCTTTCGCGAAAGCCCGCGGTTCGCGCTTCGGCGGGCAACTCATCTGAGATGCGTGCATAGAGTTTCGCCTTGCCGGCTCCGTATTGCTGGAACTGCCTATAAATGGCTGGGTCCTGCTGCGCCATCCAGTGGAGGTAGATCTTCGTCTCCACCAACATGCGCCCGATGTGTGCGCCATGCTCCAGGCACCACAGGTCGGGAGCACCCAACACCGCCATGAGGTCACGCCCCGCGCGGGCCACAAGCCCGGAAATAACCTCCTGACGTTCGTTCGCGTATAGGTTAGCTGGGGCGGTCTCCAGCGCCTCGACGAAGCTGCTCAGCACGTCCATCGTGAACCGGCGCAGGTTCTCACCGCCCTCGGGCACGGGAGTCGGCTCGGCTTCATCGGGGCGGACGGTCGATGCAACTTGCCCGTCCGGTTCGCCGTCAGCCGGTTCCGTGGGGCCGCCGTCGGGGCCTTCGACGTCCTGCTTCCGAATACACCTGGATGTCATCGAGTTCGCTCCCCAGAACACGCGTGCCCACTTGATCGCGTCATCGAAGCGATTTGGATCATCGACCTGCACCATCGCCTTGTGTGCGCCCCACATCGCTCGCACCGACGAGTCAGCCGCCGCACGCTTGGCCAGGTCACCCGGGTAGTCCTTCAGCAGGTCGATCGTGGGGCCACTCGACCTGAACGTCCCCGCCTGGACGGTGCTCCAGGTGCGGAAGCATTTCATCAGTGCCTCACGATGGCCGTCCCGCAAGACAGATAGCAACGCATCCCGGATCAGTTCCAAGTCCGGCCGCTTCGGTGGTGTGACCTCGATGTCGCCGACAAGCCAGGGGGTCGGCAGATACGGGTACGACGCCAGCGCGCTACGGACGCCGTCAGAAAGCAGGCCATGTCGGCCGGCCTCGTCGACGACGATCACAGATGCGTCAGGGAACTTCGCCGCCAGAGCAGCCAGGTGTGAGAGTCGTCCGTCCAACGCCTCTGCGACCCAGGCGACCTCTCCGTGGTGCGCGAGCCTTTCCTGCACAGCTTTCTGCCACTTCACGAACTGCCGGAAGCTGTCTTCGCCCTGCTCGGCCAGTACGAGTGCGGGCCAGAGGAGGTCCGGGAAGTCGTCCTTGATCCAGTTCTCCAGAACCAACACGCCGGTCGCTGCGAGCGGGGACTTGAACACGCGGCCCTTTCGCACATGGCCAGCCATAGGTCCCGAGTGTTGGTTCGGCTTCCGGAGGTTCATGTCAGAAATCTACCTCGTTGATCCGACATAGCCGACTGGCTTCGCAACCGCGTCGATGAGTCGATAGACCGCTGCCCGCCCCGAACTCAACGAGCCCCCGGGCCGGTGGGTGCAGATTGGCCCGAGCAGCCGAGCAGTCAAATTCGCAGCGACGAACGCGGCGATTTCACGGCGCTGCTGGCTGAAGAGCGCTTCAAAGCATTGGTCAAGGAATCTGCAGCCAACCCTGGCGTCACCGTACCGGGTGAACCCGGACGGCGGGGGTTCGATTCGTCTGCGTTAAAGGTCAACGACTCGATTTTTTGTGGCCATGATCTCCGTCGGCAAGCTAGTGTTGAGGCTGCTACATGCCCGGGGCGTCAGGCTGATCGGGGCCGGATCCGGCACGCGATTCGATGCCGGAAGGTCCGCCCGATGTAGGAATGACTGACTATCTCCGCCGACGACAAGGAGTGCTAGCTAGCTGGCGCTGGCCGGTGAGGCCTGGACTTCGTCGGATCCGTTCACCATAGACCCGCGCCGCTTATGAAATCGGCACCCCGAATCACCTCGGCAAGCTTCCGCCAGGCCCTCTCGGCCGAATTTTTGGACTATCGCTCCCCCAACGGGGTTCCTGGAGGAGCTAGTGTCGGTACTATGCAATTCGTGGTCTTCTATGCAACCAAGGATCCATTGCGTCTGCGCGAGGTCTACCCGCGCCATCATGCCTACGTAGAATAATTCGCTCAGAACGGTGGCCTGCTGGCCATCGGGACCTTCGACGATCCTGTGGCCAACGGCTCCATGGCAGTTTTCGATAGCAAGCACAGGGCTGAGGAGTTCCTCGCGCACGACCCCTTCGTCACCGAGTGCGTCGTCAGCCCGAGCGACGTCCGAGAATGGAACGTGCAGGATTTCCGGTGAGAGCTCCCAGAAGCCGGGCTGAACCCGCCCACGGACATACTGAAACAGCCGTTGAAGCGAGACCATCGCCCAAAAGCCGGTCTTCAAACCGAACATCAAAACCCCCAAACGGAGCTATAATGAGGCCGCCATTCTGGACTAGCAATCACAGGTTTAGGATGGCCGGAAGTTCAGTCGCGGGCTTCCCAGAGTGAAGAGATCGAAGAATGGCGGAGGCGATAATGACTGAACAGCGCATTGCGGTCCTTTTGGGAGCGGGGGCTTCTGTCGATGCGGGGTTACCCATGTCCACCGAACTCACTAAGCTCCTCGTCGAAAATCTTGGCGAGCAGCTGGGGGGCGCGCATGACCGGTCCGTCCTCGATGCGCTGCATTTCGTTTGCAGCGCAATGATCGGTCACCGTGGTTCAGCTGGGGAGTCTCCCTATGCGGGCATTAATGTAGAAAAGATGTTCTCAGCAGTCCGACTTCTCAGCACACGGGCTGAACACGAAGCGGCACCATTCGTTTCGACTTGGCTTCCCGGCGTAGAAAGTGTTGACGCCCATCCCGTGGAGCCTCTGGACCGCGAGATCATTGAGTCGATCAGTTCCGCACTGAGTGGAGTACACGGATCCAGAACCAACCTGACGCACCTGATTTCAAACATCGCGCGGTCTACTGTCCGTCCAGGTGACGGATCCGTGTACTTGAAATTGGAAAACAAACTCCTCCCGGCAGCATGCAACGCCCTGTCACAACATCGAGACGTAACCTATCTCAAACCACTCGCCGATCTTGCCAGGAAGCAGAAGGACGGCCTTGATATCGCCACATTGAACTATGACTTGACCCTAGAGACAATGTGCGCCACAGCCGGAGTGACAGTCGAAACGGGAATGGACAAATGGATACCCGGACACCCCATAGTCTTCGACGAGAAAACCAAGCACATCAGACTCTTCAAATTGCACGGGTCCATCGACTGGTCCTACAGACTGACCTCGCCAGACCCCACAAAATCCGAAAGACTCATCCGGACACAAGCAGTCGCCAAGACAGAACCCTCAAACAATTACTCTCCCGCAATCGTCATCGGCGACAGGGAAAAACTCGGGGGCGATGGCCCGACCCTTGCCTTGATGCGGGAGTTTGAGCACCGGATCGAAAGAGCGGCGCGCTTGGTGGTGGTCGGATATTCGTTCGCAGATAACCATGTCAATGCCGTCATTCGCAACTGGATCAACACCGGGACGAAACGCTCGCTGACAGTGCTCGATCCGTCCTGGCCGAGGTCTCCGGCAGGCTTCCAAGCAGACTTAGTAAATGGCCTGATCAATTCATATGGGCAGGGGTCCAAGTTACTTCCGCCCAGAATGAACGTGATCAGAAAGAAGGCCGCCCTTGGGCTGGACGAGGCACTGGCTCAAGGCCCAGAATCCGGCCCGGACACCGAGTTGTGGCTCCACATGGCAGAGCCGGGCGCGGACCCCCTGGTACTTCAGGTTCGAAATACTGGTCCTGATGTCGAGAATGTACGGATCTATGCCGGGGATTCAAGCGATGACAGCCGGACTATCCGGGGTCTAGTACGGAGGGGCTCTGGCGGCGAGTCACAACAGGTTCTTAACCTTGGAGATCTACCGCGGCGAGGAGTGCTGGAAGTAGAGCTCTCCCTACGCCGGCCCCCGGAACCTGGCCCAGAGAATATTACGTTGTCGTGTGAAACAAGCACGGGCTTAAGGCACCACATATACGATGTCCGCCTTCAAAACGGTCAAGTAACGCTTCGTTCCTGACGCCGTCATTGAGCGTAGTCATAGGCTTTGGGACCTCGTCAATGGCGTCCAGAATCTGGTCGTAGGCGTAGGCGTCGGCGTCGACGAGTTCTTCGTCGAAGGTGTGGCCAACTTAGGCGAACGATCCACAACGCACTACCTCCGAGATCACCGAGCCCTTCAAGGCCGCGAGGAGCACGGTTGTTAGCCGAATCACCCACCGCAGGGCCAGCAACCAAATCAGGAGACTCCCAGTTGGCAAAGAAACGATATCGGCCCCAGAGTTTGGCGGCCGAAGTTTTCATTCCTCCCTGGTTGATGGGAGGCGACTCTGAGCAGCTCAGAGAGCATTGTCACTGGGAGCTAAAAGCAATCGATCCGGAGCACGGGCGGTGGAGCATCAGATCAGCTGAAAGCGTCCATGGTGAAAACCCACGACTCTTTACTCTCACCAAACTTGCCGATAAGACTAACGCGCACAAAAAGGGGCCGTACTCGCGTCTGCATCGGCTTAAGCCCTATGAGCACTTTCACGGCCAAGGATGGGACGTGGCCCTCAAGGTGCACGACCGGCTCGCGGCTGAATACCCCGATCAGGTATCAGCACTGCTGGCTAGCATCACCCTGCTAACGACCGCGCCGCCCTCCGCAGCGAAGCTGATCGACGTTGTCAGCAACGCAACGGGCGGGCTCCTCCCCCATCTGGCGTCGGCTTCCGTCCATTTGATTGAAGTGGATCCCGCCCTGTCCCACAGATACGCAATTTTCCAGGCGCTTCTTCAATCTGAAGGTGCTCCACCGGCGCTGACCGAAGACGGGACGGTCTTCGGGTCTGCCAGCGGCCTGCTGCACGAAACCGTAGTCGGCTTTGACTCCTATTTCTCTTGCCTGGCCACCAGCCTTTCACCCGACATCTGGGCCGTTCCGGCAGGCCGCGTGGGAGGCCTGGTCCTCTACGTGTTTGGCGTCCTGGTTCAAGGCCAGAAATCTCACCCGCTGGATCCCATCCGGCTCTTGTCCCCGGGCCATGGAGGCAGTACCTCACTCCCAGCCATCGAGATACCCCCTGGCGCGTATTCGGCTGCCGTCAAGTGGTGGACCGGCCAGCTGAATCGAGTCTTCTCGTACATAACCGAACCGGCCAACTACATCATTTCCGGGCGATTCAGCCCCCAAATGGCCTTCGAAAAGGTACTCACATTGGAACAGCTCTTCCGCAACTGCCAGTCGATAGCAACCAACACCAGGGACCAACATGCTCGCCGCATCGTAATGTTCAATTCTCTCGACAGCTTGCCTGGCCTCATCGCGGGCATGAAATGGGAAGTCGCAGCCAGCCCCGCTAGGTCTGAAGCCACACTCGCACGTCTGGAAGAAGCGATTCCAGACGAGATCAAACCAATCCTCATCCCCCGAGCTCGTGCCGCAATAGCGGCCCTTCGGAGTCTGGAAGACGGCTTCTTCCAGAAAAACATGGTGACCAATGGCACCATCCAACTACCGAACAAAAACGGACTGGACACATGCGTACCCCTGGAAAATGCGGCAACAGAATGGCTCCGCGTCATCCGAAACAGCCAACACGACTTCGACAAAGAACAGACTCCCCGAGATCGTGTGCTCCTGACCGCCCATGACGGTCATATACCAGCCGCCATCGCGGATCTGGCATGGCTTCATTTGCTCAACATCATGACGTTTCCCGAAAGACTCTTCCGAGGACCGCGTCCTCATCACCAAGCTGCCACTCCTCATCCGAAGGACTGACACCAAGTTTCAGAGCAGTCTGGGAACGTTGCATGCCACGGCATGGGGTCCTGCCCCGGGAGGAGCGCCAGTGTGGGTATCAACCGTGTCGGTACAACGTGCGGCGGTTAAGGAACTTATCGAGTCCATCAGGGTGGCACCCTCCCTACTGGAATGGGCAACAGCACTGCCGAAACATCGAGACCGAGATTCGCGTACATCGCAGCGCCCGCAAGCCGGTCGATCACCGAAGCACGCGCGATCCTATTAACGCCAACCGAAAATAGGGCCAGGAGCACCGACCCCGGAAACTACATCAATGTCGGAAGCTTTCTCTGGGCGACCCGCAGTTGTGCCGCCCGGATATTGTTTCGTATCCGTTGAATGGTTTGTTCTCTGGCGGTCTGGTCTTCATCATCATGCGCGGACATCGGCTCGCCCCTCTCTGGCCTTTGCGTTCATCTTTCCAGAGAGGGCAACAACCGCCAAGGCACCGCGTCCAACAAGGCGCGCGCCGCGCCCAGCACACCGCGTACGGGAAGGGTCTTAGCGCGGCCACTCATTCCGCTATCGGGCCGCCGCACCCCACCGCCAGGGAACTCGGCGTCGGACAGTAAGCCGGAGCCACAGCAGCGCAGTTTCACAGGGTTGGAGCAGCAACTTATAGGGAGTTATAGGAAGTTATAGGGGTTATTGGTTTTTTCCTATAAGCGGCTATGACTTCCTATAACTGGCAGTAGGTACACCGGCGCAACCAGGGCCAAGGGTTCATTGGGCGGGAGGAGCGGGGGATTCAGCCATCGTGACTCAGTTTTAGTGTGGGGGGGGGGTGTGCAGCGGCCGAGCTGGTTCAGCTCAGCGACCACAAGTAGCGGTGAAGTCCAGCACGTCTGTGATTTTGGTAGTCGTTTTCATGGTTTGGCGATTGAGCCACTGGTCATAAAGTCGAAAACTAAGGCCATCGGCGAGGATCTCCACCGTGTATTGACCGCGATTCAGCATTACTGCTCCATTAGTGCCTGCAACGGCTTGATAAACGGGAAGGTGGCGATTGATCATCTGGAACATCAGCAAGTGGGCCATATTGATGGCCCGAGGGTCGGTGCTTGTGCTGTGCCGGGGCAGCCTGATGAGGCCCTCGAAGTACGGCTTGGACCAGCGGTCTGGATCTGGGCCCTCGGCGCCGACGTCCGGGAGATGCGCCAAGGTGGTGCCGAGTGGGAACCACGAGGCTCCGTGCTGGCGCAGCCCATGATCGCTGAGCGAAGCGCGGACGGTGTTCTCCGTGACGCCCGAAAGGATGTCAACGAGACCCATGGTCTCCAGTCGGACGAGTGCTGGGTTGTTGCATGAATTGAAGGTCCACAGAGTATCGCCGAGCCGATAACGGGCGACGAGAACATCGAGGATCAGCTCCTCCGTGGGGGTGAAAGTTATAGACATCTGGCCGGTCATGATCAGAGGTATCCTTTCGTGGGTCAAACTAGGACCACTCTCAACCCCGCTTGCGGGCTGAAAATGGGGCAAAATGCGGTGATTTTTCTTTGCTTGGGAGGGGGGCGGCCGAAAAGTTGCCCACGCACGGCCCACAATTTCACTAGCACCTCATGGCGGTGCCCACGGCTGATGCTGTGGACAAAAGATCATCGACTTGTTCCCGTTTGCATTCGGGCAGGGATTCCGCCAGCTGTCTGCGCAGCAGATCCCGGAGGCCCGGGTTCCGTGTGGTCGAAGTAGCAATCAGTTCGGCCAGTACTTCATCCACCATACCTTTGCTGTCGGCCACGCGGACAAGGGCTCCGTGGCTGCCCGCATATTTGGGAGATGATGACGTTCTGGAGGCGTCGCGGCTTCTTACCGGGACGCTTCAGTTCTGGCGATGGCTTCCTGCCTCAGGCCGGCGGCTTGTGCAGCGGCGCAACAGCGCAGCAGGTCGATCCGGTTCAATTCATAGATCCGATCCAGCCCGTCTTCAATTACTTCCATCGTCGGCTCGTCACCGCTGTCACTGCTGGCCGTACTCACACTGACACCTCCGTCAGCTCACTGGATCCACCAGCTCAGGTCCGTCACCCATCAGAGGATAGACCTCAAGTACTTCGGCCACGGCTTCCGCGCCCTCGCGTGGCTTAATGCGCATGTGGCTGCGCCGCGCCGAGATGGTTGGTCGCCTCCGTAACGGCAGTCGGCCGGATGGCGAAGTGATCAAGCTTTGGCAGGGCATGCCCGATTCGGTGTTCGGCGGCATTGATGGTCCCGGCCACGTCCGACAATGCGGCGTCGGCCACCACGACCGTGGCGGCGCCCTGGAGCCGGTGACCCACCCATCGCAGCTGCACGTTATCCACGGCCAGGACTCCCGGCGTGCCGGCCAGTGCCGCTTCCGCGCGGTCCACGAGCTCGGGTTCGATCCCGTCCATCAGCCGGCGGCCAATGCTTTTGACCGTGCCCCACAGCAGGGCGATGATGGCCGCGGAAATGAGCAGGCCCACGATCGGGTCGGCCAGCGGGAATCCGAGCATGACGCCGCCGGCTCCCAGCACCACGGCCAGCGAGGTGAACCCGTCAATCCGAGCGTGCACGCCGTCGGCCACCAGCGCTGCGGAACCGATCTGCCGGCCCACCCTGATCCGGTAGATGGCCACCGCCTCATTGCCGGCAAAGCCGATCACGCCGGCCGCCAGGACCCACCACAGGTTGTGCAGTGGCTGCGGATGGAAGAGCCGGTCCATGGACTGCCAGGCGGCTACGACGGCGGACAGGGCCACGACGGCGACAATGAACAGGCCCGCGAGGTCCTCGGCCCGACCGTACCCGAAGGTGTATCGGCGGGTGGCCGCCCGTCGGCCCAGGATGAACGCAATCCATAGGGGGACCGCGGTCAGTGCATCGGAAAAATTGTGGATGGTGTCCGCCAGCAGGGCCACGGAGCCGCTGATGAGCACCACCAGGAACTGCAGGACCGTGGTCCCCAGCAAGATGAAGAGGCTGATCTTGAGGGCCCGGACTCCCTGGACGCTGGACTCCAAGGCGTCATCAATGGAGTCTGCAGAGTCATGGGTGTGCGGGACGAACAATTCGAACAGCCACCCCTTGAAACCGGGATGGTGCTTGTGAGAGTGTCCGTCATGGTCATGGTCATGGTCATGGGGGTGATCGTGGCCGCCGTCGTGCGCGTGGTCATATGGGTGGTCGTGGTCGTCATTGTGATGCTGGTGGCCCGCCTGCCCGGTGAGGCTCATACTGTTGCCTGGTCCGCGCGGTGATGTGCGGGCATCCCGCCGAGTGCGTGCTCGGCCTGGTAAATGGCGTCAGCCACCAGTTGGCGTGCGTGTTCGTTCTCCAAGCGGTACATGACCTTGGTCCCGTCTTGGCGGGTGGACACGATGCGGGCCAGGCGCATCTTTGCCAGGTGCTGGGACACGGCGGCAGGGGATTTTTCTACAACCTCGGCCAGCGCGCCGACCGCCATCTCACCCTCGCGCAGGGCCAGGATGATCCGAACGCGTGTGGCATCGGCCAGCATGGCAAAGATCTCTACCGCCAGCTCCACGTATTGGCTGTCCACATCCAATGTGCAAAACTTCTTATCTGCATTCATACGCAGATATTCTCATTAAAGAGTTGCTTTTGTCGCATCCATCCTGAAGATTCCCACCGGCGCTGGCACCGAGCCTCTAAGACGCGCCGTCAAGTGACGGACCAGCCCCAATGTCCATCCGCAGGCTTTTGGCTACAGATAAGCCGGCAGGATCGCGCGCTTGCTCTTCACCGAGCCTCGAAAGGTGGCCTTCTCGGCAGCGGTCTCGGCGCGGGCGTTGAAAGTCGCGAACTTGGTCTTGAGCTCTTTCGAGTAGCTTGGCGTCAGCGACCACCGAGCCGGTTCGAGCCGACGAACCGTTTCGCCGTCGCCCTTGGCTGACTCAAGCACCACCGGCACGCGGGTCGTGGGCTTGATGTTCCACCCTGGTTCGGGCAGGTTCTCTGCTGCCTCTTTGACACCAAACAAGCGCACCAGGTCAGCTGTCGCTCGGGCCACTACGAATCGTCCACACATGATCCCAGCCTGCACGGGCTGGGCGCCGGGGGAAGCCCTCACAGCTGGTCAGTGCAGACACATGTGGCCGACGGAGCGTGGCCACGAAGCCCCATCCAGGTCCTCCTCGGCGGTCAACGGCACCGGCAGAACCTGCGATGCCTGCGCGCCACGAGCCGGCTGGCGGCGAAATTCGATACAGTTTCAGTGTTCGGTTAACGGCCGGTCAACTGTGGACGGGGGAGGTGCCCTGGTGGCACCTCGGGGACAGAGCGATTCTGGACCAATCAACCTGAAGCAGGAGACGACCTGAGGCCAGCCAGACGTGGCGAGCCCTTCGGGGAGCTCTCGGTAGATACCGGGTTGGAACGTCGACCTCCTGCGGTGACAGCTGACATAGCCGATCCGCAGGAGGCCACCTACTGTGGCCGGCTACGCAGGCTGCTATCAACTCGGGCGCCGAGTCCCCGTAGGTCTCGGATAAAACGATCAAATTGCAGAGGCATCTCCGACGATTCAAGCACTTTCAGGCTCCGGCGGTGGCCGCGAGGGCTCGTGATCCGCAACGTTGTCCGCGCAACATTCCATCGAAATTTCCACCCTTGGGGAGCAAGATTGGCTTCCAGCACTTCGAGATTACGCGCGATGCTGGGAGCCCGTTTGACCAGGGACGGCGATGACTTGTCGAGCTGGGAGCCTCCTTTTCGGGCTCCCAATTTCATGATCTGATCATGGATTTTGATCGCCGCGGGACCAAGGGCAGAACTAAGGTCGTTGTCCCTCCGCTGGCCGTCGTATCTCACTTGGGTAATACCCGCGAGATCCGAAGGCAGCTTCAGGGAAATCCCATTCGGTTGGACCATATAAGTGCGGTCCTTCCCCAGGGCCCCAATGAATAGGCCCAGCTCAAAGACGACGTTGTCTCGTGGCGCCTGCGACTGGACGTCTCTGCTATCAACCCTGTCGTCGGGGCCCAGCACTAAGACGGCGAAATCCGTTGTTGATGCCTGCTGAATCAGGCTCTCAAGGACATGAGCGCCGGGCTCAAAAACGCTCTGGGTCCAGACCTTTGATTCGACAAAACCTTGGTCGTCAAGGCGCATCGCCAGCCGATCGGCCACGCGCTTTCCCTCGCTGGACGAGCCAATGAACACTTTCATCACGTCCACGATCTGTCCTGACAACTAGGCGGCCGGATTGAAGGGATGTCTACGCCAGCGTCCCGGAGCCGCTCCAGTACTTCGTGGGCGGCGTGGTCGGTGGCCTCGCCGGCAAGGTCGTGACGAAGAGCGTCGACCACGATTGCTCGCAGGTCGTCATATTCGAGTATCGCTTCGTGAGTGCTTTCAGTCATAAAAGCAGGTTACTGGAGAGCTGATGCGGTTTGAGCCAAGATCGCCAACTTGTGTGCCGTTCCGGAATGATCAACGGACCAGCCCTACCCGTTTCTATAAAGCCGAGCTACCGTTTCCAGCATTACCGGCAGCCATTCGGATGGTCGCACCGGAGCGGGCTCGAACGTATTGAGCTCCTCATTGATGGAGTCGAAAAAATCCTGTCCGGAAGAATAGCCGGCAGGCACCCGGATCAGCCATGTCCATCCCCGGGGCCGTGGTGGTATCCCTGCCTGTGCCAGGTATTCGTCGATGGAATCATCGACGAATACGCGGTCGGCTGGCGAGAACGATTCCTCGGAACTCGCCGGGACTCCAGCCCGTTCCACTATGACCATCACTGTCCGGCCTTCATCAGATACTGGCCGCCGGGCCAGGTTGTCGGCGTCGGCTGCCCAGCCGATCATGGCGCCCCAACCGTTCTCATCCAGCACGGCCCACCGGTCCAAACCCTTTTCAACGACTATTGCGTCAGCCCACATCGTGCCTCCTCTTTCGGTGACTCTACGCGAGGGCGCCCCGTCAGCTGCCGTCAGTGGCCCACTCCCAACCGCTCCAGGCCCACGGACTTGGTTTACGGCCAAGGCGCCACAAAGTCCCCTCGGGGTATGTAGAAACTAATTGAGGTCCTGGGGTCGGCACTGGCACGACTGCTATCCAGCCGAGGTGAAGGCGCGCGCTGCGGCCAGGACGGTGGACCCCACTTCATCTAGTATTCCCTCACGCAGCAGTCGTGCCGGGGCAACGTCATCCAACTGAGGATTCATCCCCTGGAACCATGCCTGCACCACGGAGCGATCGTCACGCTCATCCAGCATCGCCGCAATGTGGTAGGCAGTGCGCAGCCGAAGCATTGTCTCCGCGGAAACCTTCCGCTCACCATCAGCCCACTGCCGTACAGCGCGGGTTTCCTTCACGGAACCCAGATACGCCACGAGCTTCGCACCCAGGATGTCTCTGAGTTCTCGGACGAGATCTGGCGCCGGAAGTCGGAGCGAATTCTGGTAAGCCCGGAGACCTCCACGCGGGGCTGTGATGGCTGTCATAAGTCCATGCTTTCACACGTACGCCGCGTAATCAACAGGCAATATCGCGGGATCAATCACAGGCTAGATCACACCATAAATCACCAATAACGAATGCTACGTCAACCAAGGTTTACGAAAGGACTGGGCCGTAAAAGCCGTCCCGTCTCATCGAAAGTGGACCAATCTCACTACACCTGGACCATTGGCAAGGTCTGTCTCACTACATTGGGTGGGTGGTCGTCGCGCGCTCAATGGGAAGAGGTGCGCGGACCGATTCGTCCCCAATCGCCGAGCCGGTCCAATTAGACCAGTCAGTGGCGACGGGCCCTCCGGAACCGGTCCACGGCGCTCCATCCTGCGAGCATGATGGTGCCGGCAACCAGACACACTGCGATCACCCGCTGCGCATCGAGATCGATGTCGATGAACTCGACAAATGAGGGGTCAAAGAGCCGTCCAGTCACCGTCAGCGCGACGATGAGCACCACCCAGACGGTCGCGATTGCGGTGTTTAGGACGGCTGCGCCGGTCGTCCATCGTCCTCGCGCCCGTACCCGGGCTGTCAAGACGGCACCGGCGACGATCAGGACGATGCCGAGGATCAGGCTCCACGGCCATAGCATCGGGTCCAGCACTGAGAGCCGACCAGCGTCGGGAAGATCCCATGGGATGCTGATGACGATGAGCCCGGCCACAGCGAGAATTGTCGCGACGATGCCTGCCACTCGCTCGGCACGGCCGGAAGGCTTGCCCTCGTTCAGGTCACGGCTCGGGAGCCAGTCGACCGTCCATGGCCCTATCGGCGCATCGGCTCGGTCCAGCCTGACGAATGTGAGCGTGGTGATAGTGAAGATCCACGCTCCCGCAGTGAGAGTGATGCCGACCACCGGGGCGAGGATCCCGCCGAAGGGCCGTCCCTCGACGGCGAAGCCGATCGCCACCCCGAGCGCGACAGCCGGGAGCGAGCTCCAGAGGATGATCCGCATGATTCGCCGCCACGTCGGATACCACCGAGGCCCGAGGAGGTGGAGGGGATGGCCGGAGTATCGGGCGGCGAGAACCGCGGGATCACCGAATTCGTTCAGTACCGCTTTCTCGGCCGCGGCCAGCTCGTCGCCCTGCTCGATGCGATCGTCAATCTGGTCGCGGATCGAGGATCGCAGCTCCGCCGCATAGTCATCGCGCTTGTCGGCCGGCAGTGCTCTCGTCACTGCCTCGACGTAGCGGTCGCTGTACTCATCCTTGGTGATCGGTTCTGAGGTCATCTCGGTTCTCTCTCGGTCAGCTGGCCAGCGCGTCGAGCGCCTGAGTCAGTGCATGCCAATCGGAAGTCAGGATTTCGGCAAGGCGATCTCCGGCCTCGGAGGTGCGGTAGAACTTGCGAGGCCGAACCTCGTTGGTGTTCCACTCGCTTGTCAAATAGCCCTGCTCCTCGAGGCGGCGCAGCAGTGGGTACAACGTGCTCGTATCGGTCTCGAAGCCGCGCGCCTGGAGGTCAGCGAGCAGCCCATAGCCGTATCCGGGTATCCGGAGGAGCTGGAGACACGCAAGCACCACAGTGCCGCGCCGCAGTTCGTGACGGTGCGTCTCAAGTCTCTCTGGCATACCCACATAAACTAGCATAGTGTGTCGGGCACAGTATTACCAGCTGCCTACTAATGTTGATCTCGGGTCTTCATGTATCCGGGCAAGCACATGTCAAACAGCGGCCGGCACTGGACACCTCCCGAGGCTGGCCCCTGGAAGGATGTCATTGCGCCCAGTCCTCCACTGTGATCACCCATCCAATCGTTCGGAACAGGTGGCTCAAATTTCAACCGTCAGAACGGCTTACATTTCAACCGTCACCGACACACATGGACTATTCGCAAGATCTGTCTCATTACAGGTGGACCATTGTGTGAATCTGTCCCACTAAACATTGGCAACCGGAACGTGACTCGATCAGGCTTGGGCGTCTTCATATCTTGTCCCGTATAGGGCCCGCCCCTTCACCTGGCATTTTTGCGGGAGGGGTATACGGGACTCGAGCGGCTGCGGAAACACGGTGATCGTGATCCTGAGGATTTTGGGTGTCGCTTGCTCCGGTAGCGGACCGTCATAGGGGACGGTCCAGAATGGTGCCGACGAGCGCTGTAAATTGTGCAGCCGACTTCGTCCCGGTGGAGGTGGTACTGGCCCCGGACAGCTCGGCCAGTTCGGCGCTGGTATACCGACTGGCGCACCACGGCGGGGATGGAGTCCGGGCTGCCGACCGCGCAGCTTGCAACCTTCATCTCGGGGGCGCATCTTGATCAGGTCAGCCGGACGTGGGCGGGCGATCGATGCCTGTTGCCCAGCCCTGACCCATCGATCACCCCTGCGTAAGCGCCGCCATTGCCCGCGTTTTCGCACTGTCTCGATCCACACCCGCAGCGACCAACGCACGATCCAGGCGGTCGCTGCGGACACTCAGCACCCCGAACAATAGGTGCTTGATCCCGACGTGGTCGGAATGCAGCTCCCGCGCGGTGCGCTGCGCCGCCTTGAGGGCCTCCAGAGACTCGCGGGTGAACGGCAACCCTTCTGAGGTGTCTTGCGGACCAGAGGAGGCGAAACTCATTATCACAACACGTACTTCCTCCGGCCAGACGCCCAGCGCCGTCTCCACCGCGTCCGGAAAAGCGTGCAAAAGCCCCAATAGTAGATGCTCGGGACCGATGTACGAGTCATGCATCATTGCCCTTGACTCTTCCTGAGCCATGACCACCGCCCGCCGAGCATTGTCGGTGTAGTTCCCAAAAATCGTCGGACCCCTCACGCCCTTAAGTGTAGTTTTCGCGGCGCGTCAGCACTACACATGCGCCTTCCGATGCGCGGAAGCGCGGTAGGGCGCACGTCCCGGCACGCGCTGTCGTGAGCGCGGTCCGCCGGTGCGGTAGCTTGCAGGCGCCGCGGGGCAACGACAGCGTGTCCATGAGGTTCCCCTTGAGAGAAACCCGACGCCCTGGGCGCGAATCAAATGGACGGCTTGATTTTGCGACTGGATTCGAGGTTTTGGTCCGACTGTAGTGAGACGAACTTGCTGAGGTTATCTCACTACAGTCGGACCATTCCGCTAGCTCTCGCCCTTTTCATGGTCCACCTTGGATGAGACGGGACATCAGCGTCACCTCCGATGCGAAGAGACCCTCACGTAGTAGCCGTCTGGGTCGACGAGCCGGAAGTCGCGAAGTCCCCACGGCTGGTCATCCAGCGGTTCCACGCTTCCACCGCAACGCTCGGCGTAGGCTGCCGCGGTGGCGTAGGCGAGGTCGACGTCATCGACCTCAACGACTATCTCCAGACCCACGCCACGGGGTCCGGCAAGGCGGCCCGGGCTGAAGTGGTGCCCAGCGGGCAGATTCGCGAGGTGCTGCACGCCGATCTTGACCACCCCAGCGCTGAGTGACACATACCCATCAGGTGACCAAGTTGTGGGCGGTTCCAAGCCGAGCGTCGAGCTGTAGAAGCGAACCGACCTCTCGACGTCCTGGACGAATAACTCGAACCGCAAGCCAACCAGAGTCGATGCGCCTGCGCGCGGTTCATTCACGGGGATACTCACCCAGCCGATGATAGTTGATCGCAGCCGCATCGGGGCCGACTGCTGACAACCACCCCTTCCCCTTCGCAGATGGCCATCTGCCGATCGTGCTGTAGGTCAATCCGATTTTGGAATGGGTGAGCTGTCCCAGTGAACGTTCCCCATACGGAACATTCGTGCGGAGGCGAAACTCATCCGTTGGGGCGGCTATGCCCGTCGTGTCCTGTGACACAATTCGAAAATGCCTCTGATTCAAGTTCTCAACGCCTCGCCAGCATCCACCGACAAAAAGCGACAGCTGTTGGCTGCCCTGACGGCAACTTACGCTGAAGTCATGGAAATTCGGCCGGACACGATCCGGGTTATTCTCCACGAACTGCCCCGTGAGAACTGGTCCGTGGCAGGCATAACACTTGCCGATTCGGGCCAAAACGAATCCATCTAGTGGGGGTCTCCAAAATAGTAGATGTTGTGGGTATCAAACATGGGCCATGTCGAATCACGCCCCCGCATTGGCCCTCACCGACGCCCAGCGCGAGGTCCCGCTGGCGCTGTCCAAGTCGCAGGTTGCCTCGCACACCGGGAGGTGTAGCGGGCGCGGGGGTTGCTGATGGTGTCCGAGGGCCTGGCCAGCGAGTGGAATGCCCGGATGCCGGGCCTGAATCCGGCCACGGCTTGGAGATCCACCTGATCATCGAAAATTACGCCACGCACAAGCATGCCAACGTCAAGGCCTGGCTGGAGAAGCGCACCGAGGTTGTGATCGGAACCCTGCGCATCGACAGCCTGGAACAGGCGTCACTTGCCCTGGCATAGCTACGCCAGTTCGGCGAGCAGGCCGCCACCCAATTGATGGAGAAGTTCCTCATCGTCCAGGTGATCAACCGCGGGCATCGCCGGTCCATGTGCCAGCGGAGCAGATATAACCGGCCAAATGCCTATGGCCGACGCCCCTTTATGAAACGAAATCGACCACAGCCTGTTTGAGACCACCGCGGAAACCCGGCGCTCGTGGAGCGCTTCCTGCATGACAAAATCCTAAGAACAATTCGCACCCCCCAGCAGGTACCCCTTCATTTTTCCATTTATTACCAGAATCCGCAATTTTGGATGGTCAAATTCAGGGAAACGCGTAAGTCATCAGTTATACTCGGCCAGCCCAATGTGGAAAACAGGCAGTCCGGTAGCAACCCAAGCCAGCTTGTAGCAAGCGTCCGCCCGGCAGACGTGCCGGTCGTGCGGCCTTCTCCACTTGAACGTGTTCAGCAGACCCCGCGGGCAGTATGGTTTCGTCAGCGCAGCCGGTCTTGGTAGTTGTTATTGCGCCCACCCCGGAAACGCCTCGTTCATCGCTTCAAGCCGCCACGCTGGCATGGTGCCGCGATTCCGGTTTGAGACCTGCGTCTGCCACCAGATGCCCAGCACATCTTCATGTTTGGATTTGAAGTGGCGCCGGCTGGGCAGGTGATGTTCTGCTTTCTGAAAGTCGACCAGCTCGTCGAGACGCTGCCGCCAGCGCGTGTCGTTGGTAAATTCCAGGTCCGTGGTTATCCAGTCGCCCAGGACATCCATTGCCGCCGCCTGATTCCAGGTCAGGGTGTGGGCCCTGAAGGCGTGGCGTTGCTGGGACAGCCAGGCATGGGCTGAGTGTTCACCCGGCTCCGGGCCTCTCTGGTCGCCTCGCGACACATCGCCCGCGACGAGGAGAACAACCGGTTCTTCAACCTTGCCTGGCCCGGCGCCACCATGCTCGAGATCCTGGACCCCGCCGAGGCCGAGGTGCCCGCCCGCCGCGCCGACACGGTCCTAGTGGCTGCCGGCATAAATGACCTCCTCCACGCCGAAGGACGTGGCGGGGCACAAGTGGGCCAGGATGTCATCACCCGTCTGGAATCCTTCTGCGAAGTGATGGAGCTCCAGGGACGGCGCGTGGTGGTGATGAGCCCGAACTGGGTGGACGCCACCTTGGTCCCTAGAGGGCCAATTTGAACCCCACGTGAGATGGGATAAAGCCGAGGCGTTCATAGAAGCGATGCGCATCTTCTCTGGCTTTGTCGCTGGTCAGCTGGACCAAGGCAGCACCACGCCGACGGCCCTCCTCGACGGCCCACTTCATCATCTCCGAGCCGAGTCCGTTGCCACGCAGCCGCTCATCTACCCGGACGGCCTCCACTGTCAGTCGAGTCGCGCCTGACCGCGCGAGGCCGGGAATGACAGTCAACTGCATGGTTGCCACGACGGCATCCGCCTCATCGAGCACAACTACCAGCAGCTGCGCGGGGTCTGCATCGATCGCCCGGAAGGCATCCAGATACGGAGCGCGATGCTCAGGTGCCGCCGAATTCTCAGCTTGCCGAAGAGGGTCGTTGGCTAAAAGCTCGACAAGTGCGTCGAGGTCTGCTTCAACAGCCCTGCGTAGATTGAACTTCGTTTCTGACAAGGTGAAGGTTTCTAAAGTCATGGATTCATCCTTACATTTCAGCGAATGCATTGCCGGACCAGAGCAGGACGATTCACGAGTCGCTATCTGCTGGGATGGAACGTGACGACTGCTATCGAACAGCGTCCGGTTAGCGGTTCCCTTAGCTGGACTCTGGGCCGGCGTATCTTGCCCTCCCACCCAGAGTTGACGTACCGGACGGGGTGTTCCGGGATTAGTTCTGGTGACGATCGTGGGGAATTTTATTAGGACCGGCAAGAACGAGCGGTAGTTGGATCATGTTTAGGTGACCCGTTTGGGGACACCTAAACATTGGAGTGCCTGGAGCGTCAACGAGCTAGTGTCACTGCGTACGTGTTGTCCACGGCAAGGAAATCAATTATGCCAAAGTCTGCCCCCTAGCCTTCACCTAGGCGAGATACTGGACTTGCGGGAGACTTTGCGGTCGTGGTGCGAGCGGACCTTCCGGGACTTCCTCGACACCTGCGATGTCCTGGCCGACCGCCCGGCCCTGTTCAGCGACGGACTCCATCCCACGTCCGAGGGCCACCGGTTGTTGGCCGAGGCCGTCGGCAACGTCTGATCTGCTCCCTTGGCCGTCCGTGCCCTAAGCAATTTCCGCTACGTCTCATAAGCCGTTCCTCTAACGGACCGGCATACGGGACGTCGCCTCTATTACGGCCTCGTTGTCACCTGTGGCACAATCCTCGCTGTGAACAACATCAATTTGACTGGGCTACTGATATGCCAAGGTGACGATGAGATTGCAGTCGTTACAGAATTCCTACCTCGCCATATTGAATTGACCCGGRCTGAACCTGGTTGCATTTCCTTCGGGGTGAACCAGACTGGCGATCCACGGGTATGGGATGTCGCCGAGTGTTTCCAAGACGCTGACTCCTTCCATCTCCACCAAGCGCGAGTCAAGGCTAGCGAGTGGGGACGCGCGACAGCAGGCATCAAACGACGCTTTTCCGTGACGGGCTTGTAGACCCAGGATTCTCACGACGCGGCATTGGCTACGGGTCCGTTTACCCCGATGCCCGACGTGTTTTTTCCGGGGCCTAGCTGAAACCGATACAAGTGCTCCGGCTGGGGCGGAGTCGCTCACATGCCGAATTACGTTCAGAGAGATGTTGCCCTGTTCAGGTCTCCTGGTCCTCGTCGGGATTCCGGAAGAGAGCCAGGTCGACGCACGGCTGTATGCCCGGGCGTGCCCGTGGCTGAACCTTTTCCGCACGCGCCAATCCGCAATGAGCGGTCGCCCGCGCGTATAAAAGGTGTCCAAAATTATCGAGTGCTTGACAATATTAGTCGAGCTAGATTGACTTCATCTAAATTCAAAATGACACAACCGTCAAAATGGTGACCAGGTGCGTGGTCGGGCCAAGGGGGACGCAGATGGACAGACGCAAGAAGGTCTTTTGTGGCGCGGCAGGGATGATCGTTTTTCTGCTGAGCGTCACCGCGTGTACGGGTTCCACACAAGAACCTCTTGTGAGCAACAATCCAGGTCCCACCATGGTCTCCAGTGCGGAACCACAACCCACTCCAATATTCACGCCTCCCAGCACGCTGCCAGCTGCCACAGATGTCGGCCAAGGTGAAAAGCTTCTCTTTCAAAAGAGTTCTCAGAAGCTATCTGCCACCTATGGTCCCGTGGCCACCGAAGCGAAAACAATCGTGTACCTTCGCTGCGCCGGGGACGGAACCGTCAAGTTCGAATTGAAAGGTGTCGGAGCCTATCCCATGCCCTGTGAAGAGAGTGCCGATACTCATGGCACCCGAAACGTCTTTGACACTCGCTATGTCAAAAATCCCACCTTCTCCGTAGATTCCTTGCCTGGCCAAATATGGTCAGTCGGCATCTACTCAGAGCCTGTCCCATAACTCGAAGTCACTAGTTTTCGCCTGACTCCTTCGCCTGCTACGACGAGGGTGCTCCAAGGCGTGGCTCAATTCTGGGTCACGACTCATAGCTCCACCAAAAAGGGGTTCTAATGATCGGAACGAAAGTAGCAAAGTCTGTTGCCGCCCTTGTCCTCGCCGCAGGCATGGCGTACGGATCGGCGGGCGTGGCCTCGGCCGCGGCGACGTAGCCATCCAGTGTCAGGTTCATGCCATACATCAGTTTCCGCGTCGCGCCACGCCTTCCGTCTCGTAGTGGTCGAGGGCGTCATTGAACTCTGTCGTCCCGCATATGAACGGCAGCATCCTGTCCCTCATGGAGCCACCGTAACTGCCCATCATCTGGATGCCATAGCCTTGGGGCCGCGTTTCAACTGAGCTACCCGGTGACGGATCCCCTTACCGGACGGGCTGGCAAGGCGCAGGCAGCAGGCCCGTGAGTGCGGTCCGGGCGCTTGAGAACGACCACAATGGAACTATGCGGGCATGTCAACCCACTCCGGTTCGGGGTGGGGATTATCGATGACAGGCCACTTTCCTGACGCTATGAATTGAAAGATTCTCTTGATCTCTTGAAACAGCCAGGGCTGGAGGTGGCCTAAGAATGTCATCCTGCCTTCAAAATAGATCATGGGTGCCGGGTCGACGTGCCACAAAACAGGCCAGTGGACATCTGCTAGCGGCCCATCCAAAGTGAACCTGAACCACGGATTCTGCCACGTTGCGGCCGTTTTCGAAGTCGTTGGCATCGGGAGTAGTCGGGGAGGGTCCAGTTTGCCGGGAAGAACTATCATGCCTACGATCGACCGGTGTTTGTCCATGTTGTCCAGAGCCGTAACCAAGGTCAGTACGTGAGCGCCGGCATCTTGGACGTGCCACGGTTGGACAGCCTGAATCCTCTGCAGCAGTGACGCAGGAATTGAATCGAGATATTTCGTCTGCTTCGTCCAGTCGCTTTGCTGCTCCACCACCGGAAATGAGACCTGTCTTGGCTTCCCCGGGACATCACCGTCGATGTGACAAAGTTCGAATGCTAACAGATCGAGCGAGGCGCGGAGATTATGAACACCATCACCGAAACGGCTACTCCACTCCATAAGGGGAACGAAGGGCGCGCCAGGCAAGAACAGTTCATAGGTGTTGATCTCATCGAGTACAGGCCTGGCCGGGGCCAATAATTGGTTATGTTCGGTCCATTCCAAAATGTCCCGCTCGAGGGACCCAAAGTGTCTGCCCGCGCCCAGGAACTTCATGTACGCAGGACTGATGTACTCTTTGTGGACGTGTTCGGCCATGAGACGATCGTACCCGCATCGCTTGTGGGCCCATTCCCACCTTGCCCAAATGGCGGTCAAGTCATTGGATCGGTTTCATGTCAAGGGCCATTACTTTTTTTTTTGCCCGTCAGCGACCAGGCTTTTTGCACAACGGCTACGCTGCAGTGTTGTCGTGGACCGTGGCATGCGAAATAAGGCAGGGCCACCGTACGATACATTCCGATAGTCCGGATATGGTTCCCCTTCGGGATTCCGGAGGAGAGCCAGGTCGACGCATGGCTGTGAGCCCGGGCGAACGCTGGCTGAAGAGGTTGTCCGCAGCGAGTCATGGATCGGCGGTAGCGTAGCCATGGCTTGTGCCCGTTCTGGACCCGGGCGAGCCTCTGCTGGCGGCCATGGCCGACCCCTGGTACTACCCGGCCTGCGGAGAACATGCGGACCTGTTGTGGGGGCGCTTCGGCCAGGCTGTAATCCTGGCTGTGCTAAGGGCCATAGCTAACAGTCAGCTCTCCACTTACTTGTGTACCGGGAACGTCGGGTTTATTGTCGGAAAGGCTGATTTCCCGGACCGGGATTCACACGCAATCCCCAAGGCGTCACACCATCGGTCCGGTTTCAGTCGCGTATGCAATGACGGCGCCTCGCCGGTCCCCCCGGCCGGTTGGGTGCTCATGCAACGATTCCGCCCCGCCCTGATTCGAGACCCAGGGCGGGGCGTTTCATCTCGTGAGAGCGAATACTTGGCTCTGATCTGGGTCGGCTGGCCGGGTTGCGGTCGTTCAGAAAGATGCGAGAATCATTCGATGTGTGGACGATTCGTAGTGGCCCGAGCGACAGCTGACCTGGTGCGTTTGTTTCGTGTCAAAGAAGCAGCAGAGAACCTTCCAGGACCAGCGTGGAACATCAAGCCGACGACCCGTGTGCGGTGGTGCTTGAGTCAGCCAAAGACGGCACAGAACCAGTCCGCCGGCTGGAACCAGCCCGGTGGTCGCTGACGCCAAGCTACTCCAAGGAACTCAAGACGAAGTTCGCGACGTTCAACGCCCGGGCAGAGACCGCTGCCGAGAAGGCCACCTTCCGTGGCTCAGTGAAGAGCAAGCGGGCGATCCTGCCGGCCGATTACTACTACGAGTGGCAGAGCGCCGGCAAGGTGAAAACCCCCTATGCGATCCACAGTCCCGGCGACTAGCTGCTGGCGTTCGCTGGGCTCTACGCCTGGTGGCCGGATAAATCCCTGCCCGAGGACCACCCGGACTACTGGACACTGACCAGCACGATCCTGACCCGCCCGGCAGTCGGCCCGGTCAGCCAGCTGCACGACCGGACGCCGGTGACATTGCCGGCTGAGTTTTGGGATGAATGGCTGGACGCTGATCTGGAGGGCGACCAGGCTCTCCTGGACGCAGCCGTGGCAACCGCCACGCCGGTGGCTGAATCTCTTGAGTTCTACGAGGTCTATCCTCTGAAGGGGGACGGACCGGAATTGGTGGAGCCGGTGCACTGTGGCGTGCTCCCCCACAGCCCGGGCCACAGCCCTTGACGAGCTTCTGGCATCGGCTTCCGGGAGGCCGTTCCGCTTTTAGAGCTTGTCGGCCCGCTGGGTGACTGCCTGTAGGTCTACGAATTTCACCTCGCGACATCATGGGCCGCATGCATGCCGCTCATGATCGGGGCAAGCTTCACCCTGGACCGGCGCATTAACTCCGAAGAGATGCCACGACCCAGCAATTCGTTGGCAGACACCTTCAGTCGTGCAACAAGGATCTCGCGGCGCGATGCGCCGGGCGCGGGCTCTTCGTTCGCCGAGTCGCAGGTTCTGCGGTCGGCCGCATTTTCGTCCTGGCAAGTCCCTCTCACGATCCGCGGCAGATCCATTGCCGCCAATAGCTTTACTTCGTCGGAGGTTGGGCGGCCCAGTTCTTGGTCGAGGGTGACCTTCAGACGTGCCTTTCGGATCTCCCGACGCAACACATTGGACAATGGGCGCTTGCCATATTGGCGGTTATTCGCGGACTTGGTCATGGGAAGCCTCCTCGCTGTTCCCATTGTTGCCGGATTACGCACACTGGTCCATATGTCGCCAACCGCCCCCGACGCGGCTTCGTTGCCTTGGTAGTTCCACACGTGAGTTTTGGGAGCTCCCTGCCATGTTTCAGCACATGTCTATTTGGTTACATGTTCACGCGGTTGACGTGGTCATCGTCAATCACACCTGACAGCTTCGACTTCTCTCCCCGTAACTCAAGAAAAGCAGAGCGGCCAAGAAACTTCGCCGATTTGTATGCATAATGGCGACCTTCCCTGCCGGGGATTTCGAACGCTTCAGGTTCTCCTGCCGATAGACCTATGAAGTAGGCGGACGACCGAAGCAAGAGGAGCGGTTCAATCGCTCGTGGCCGCGTACTTCACCCTGCAATTTTGGGTGCAGTTCTGCTATGGATTCCCCGTACCGTCTGCCATATAGTCGGGTTATGAAACCCATGATGGCATCCGATCAGCGACCAGGTCTGCGGGCCCACGAGGACTCGGTCGGGCTTGCATTCCCCGAGCTGGTATTGCAACTGCGCGGAATACTCGGTGTACGCCTGGTCGCGTACATCGGCGGCGTGAAGTCTGCGCGATCAGTGTCCAGCTGGGCCGACGGCACAGCGGCCCCCGGTGAGATCGACCAAGAGCGCCTGCGCCACGCCTTCCACGCCGCGGCGCTGCTCAGGGAACGCTTTGACGCCGCAACGGTGCAGTCCTGGTTCAAGGGCATGAACCCCGCGCTGAATGACGACGCGCCGGCAAGCGTCCTTCATGAGGTTGATCCGCTCAAAGGCGCCAGGGACGTAATCGCCGTGGCCAAGGCGTTCGCCTACATCGGATGAGCAGCCCTGAGCCAGAAACCACCCCCGCCCTGGTGATCGAGGGATCCGAGGCGCCCAACCAGGTCTGGCGCGTCGGCTTCGCGCCGGACGCCTGGGCCTGGACTCCGTGGGCGTACGCAGACGACGAAGGATTGTTCGGCGGCCGTTGGGACGACCAACAGGGCAAGTCCGGACGATCTACACAGCTGAGAGCCTCTTGGGCTGCTTCCTCGAACTGCTCGCCCGGTTCCGGCCCAGCAGCACCCTGCTTGCCGAGCTTGACCAGATCGCCGATGRTGACGGCAGCATTGGTGATCACCTTGAAGCGCCAGACGGCACAGTGGGCTACTCGTGGCTGGACGACCGACAGTACAGCTCGGCGGACCAGAGTGGCCAGTACTGCTTCATCACCCATTCACGCAGCATCGCAGCGTTGACTTCCTGCTACCCGTTCGACCTCCACGGGCTTGCCTCGGACGACGTCGACGCAGCCCTTCTGAAAGACGCCCGTGACCGCGTGCTCACCCGGTCGATTGCCAGCTGGTTGTACAACCTTCACGACGACGAAGGAGCCGTCGTCGATGGCGTGAGATTCAATTCCCGCCACGGGGACGAGATCCGTGTCTGGGCCGTGTTCGAGCGTGCCGATGACCCGGTAAGAAGCCCTCTCATCCAGCCTTCGAGTGAGCCGACCAGTGTCCATCCGGACCTCCCTGCACTGAAGGAAGCATTCGCCAGGTTCGACCTGCATTGGCACGAGGGCTGAACTCCCTGACAGGAATGCGACGCAGGACAACTGGCCCGACGCCCAGAGCTTCTAGATCGCACCCAGAGGAATCGGTGTAGCCTGGCAGGACGCTCGTAAAGCTCATGACTCTCACGACTCTCACGACTCTCACGACTCTCACGACTCTCATGGATACTAAGGACTTGTCATGGACAACCCGTTCGTACCCACCGCCGGCTCAGCTGGCTGATGCGATACGTTGCACGAAATCGTTGGCCCAGGTGACGGCCTCTTCGACGGTCGGCAATAGGTCGAGGCCATCCACTGCTTCGGCGTATAGCGTGTCCCACTTCTCACCCACGACGATATGCGGCGGCCATGCCTGTTGCTGCCGGTAGCCGAAGAGTCGGATGCATGTCGCAGCGACCTGTTCGAGGTCGAGAACTTCACCCTTGTCGAGGAGTTGGAGGTCTACAAGGTCGTGAGCGCGTTCACTGCCCTCACCGGAACTGGCGTGCAGCTTCTGAGCGACCTGATGGTCCGCACGCATCACCGGCACCGGCTTCGGCGCTTCAAGGCCGACGTCGGTGAAGAGCCCTGCCAAATCAGCAGCAAGTTGGAACTCGGGCTCGTCAGCGTCGCCGATCTCGTTATGACCAAGCTCGAACTTTACTGTGCACCACGGTCTGCCTCGATAGTCGAGCTTCACATCGAAGGGCTGCATGATGTACGCAGTCGGAACCGCCGGCGGCCGGGGCGCGGCCTTCTCCACCAGCCGCCCGGTGAACCCAGCCCAACCGACCTCCAGGGCTGTCTCGAAGTCGCTCCGGAATTCTGCCAGTGTCTGGTTCCGTGCGGCGTCGAGGTCCTGGGTGAACCGCGTCCCCTGCCCGTAACGCAGCGCCATAGCGCTACCACCCTTGATTGCTCCCCCAGGGAGCAACTGCCCCACAACGACCAAGGCCATGCTGACCGTACGCCGCTGGGCCAACCCGCCGTCACCTTCGAGGTTGCGGATGCGCGTCTCCAGGGAGCGCACGTTCGTCGGTGCGTCGGTGTACTTCATGCTCGGATTCCTTTTTTCACTCTCTGCCATTCACCTGTGGTCAACAACCCTTCCGCCCGTGCCTGTTTGGTGGCATCCAATAGGCGCTCCGTCGGGATGCGCCCACGACATTCCAGAAGAGCATCAGCAACGGGTTGCGCGGCAAGTCCTTCGTAAAAGGTCTTACGCGCACGATCTTTTACCTGTTTCAGTTCAACGAATGCCGGCAGCTTCGGCCGAGCCCGCCGCGGAACAGCCACCTTGATACGGCGTGGATTCACATCGGCGAGCCCGAAGAGAGCCAGCACTGATTCACCGTGGAGGTAGGCACCCTCACCAACTCGAAGCAGCGCCTCGGCGAACTGGTCATACCGAGTAGAAGGCACATCCGGCACGCGGTACAGTCCRTAGGCGACATTCTCCAGCCCGCCCCTGGCTGCCAGCTTGGGAAGCTCGACGGCGGGAACACCCGCCTCAACGGCCTCGTTTGTGGCGACATACCCGTAGTGATCGAGCGCTATCTCACGCACAATGTCTCGATACTTCGTGTTTGCAACCATGTCACAACTATACCGTTTTCGGTATAGTTGTGACAACCCCGCCCCAGGGCGATCGACCGGATCACCAGAAACTGCGTGTCGCCTGGTCCTAGTGACGATAGGCCCTCGTGGGGAACTCAAAGCAGCGCTAAGTCTGGGCTGCACACCAGCGCAGCGGAGACTGGGCCGACTGCAACTAGAAAGCGACCCGAAAGATTCTGGGTTTCGCGCCTGTTGGCCGCGGCCACGGTGGCCAGGGCGAGGAGGGTGATGGTGATGATGACGGTGGCGGCCACGAAGGCCAGTAGCACTCCGCGACAACACCGAATGCACTCGTGCCGGCAATAGCCAGAAAGAGGTCCACCCGATGAAAACTGAACACACCACCGCGTCCGAGCACTCTGCTGCGGCCCCCACTGCCCCACCCAGCGACACAACACCACCAACCAGCGCTGAGCAACCAATTGATACTGCGTTTCCAACTGACACAGAGCGTGCCCTGGCGACGCTGTGGCTGTACATCGGCCGCTTCCAGATCCTGAAGCTTTCCGCCGAGGAGCGCGAGGCCCTGGGTGATGCCGTCGACAGAGTCCACCAGCACGATGACCCCGAGGAATTCACCCCCCTGCAGCGCTGGTGGCATGAAGACGCCCCGCTGCACTGGGACCCAAAATATGCCTGAGTGCTATACGTGAGCGCATCGGGGTCCCGGCATCCGTTTGCTGTGGGTCCGATCGCCTACTCCCCCGTCATCTCGCGCCGAACGCGTTCCCGCTCCCTTTTTTACAACTCAGCCCCATCTCACTTCAAGGGGTGTGTTTTTTACCCACGATAATCACACTTATCCCCACTATCGGCGCGCAGGGTCTTTTTGCGGGTTTGAGGAATTTGAGGGGCACGAAACTGCGTTGAGTGCCGCGTCCATTCTTATCAAATGGCTGGAATACGACCGATTACTGGACGGAGCCTGATATCGGCGTGGCTTCGAGTTGCTGGTTGGTCCCCTTGAGACAATGACCACATGAAGTTCCGTCGCCGCAACCTAGAAGCCCTTGGCTCGCTCATCGTGGGCAACGTTGGTCGCGACGATCCTGAGAACGAGTACGAGGCCAAGTACTTCCCGTACCGCTCCAGCATGCGTATCACCGAGTTCTTCCAGGAGATGGAGACCGACTACCAACACGACGGATCCACCCGCCACCGATGGGCGGCCGACGTGCTGGAGGAGATGCTTGCCGAACCTCATGAGGGCGCTGAACGCCCCCCTGAGACGTTCTGCCGCCTCATTGACCAACTCATGAGTCCGGCAGATCGACTCAACGAGGGCCCAGATCGTCCAAGAGCGCTCGCGCAACTGAACGAAATTCTCGGCCGCGAAGGTTTCCAGGCGTTCTACGGCGAGGACGACCATTGCTACCTCCGACATGTCGGGAGCAACACAGTTACGGTCCTCGCTGCAAACCCGCACCGACCCTTGAGTAAGGCAGAACAGGAGCGGCGGCAACTTCTGACGGCCTACCTCAACCAATGCAGCGAGGACGACCTCATCGAAGACGTGCTGCTCCCACTATTCCGACAGCTTGGCTACCACCGCATCACGGCAGCGGGGCATAAAGACAAGGCATTGGAGTATGGCAAAGACATTTGGATGCGCTACACCTTGCCAACCCAGCACGTTTTGTACTTCGGGATACAAGCGAAAAAAGGAAAACTCGACGCGTCCGGGGTCACCAAGACAGGCAATGCCAACATGGCAGAGATTCATAACCAAGCGCTCATGATGCTCGCACATGAAATCTTCGATCCCGAGATCAACCGCCGCGTGCTTGTCGACCACGCGTTCATTGTGGCGGGCGGTGAAATCACCAAGGCTGCACGCAACTGGCTGGGCAATGCCCTCGATGCCACTAAGCGCAGCCAGATCATGTTCATGGACCGAGACGACATCCTAAACCTTTACGTCGTCACCAGCCTCCCACTTCCTGAAGGGGCCCTACCACCGACGCCACCGAACCCATGGGGGACGCGTGATGAACCGCCATTCTAGGGCTGAACCCCTCATCGGCCGAGCAATCGCGCGCTACGCTTGCGTATCCCGAGCCGCCATGACGACCTGACATACTCGGGATCATCACCAGCCCCGTAATACCTATAGGAGAAGCCAACGTGAATGACCATATCCGGCAGGCAGGCAAGTTCTTGATGGACACCGTTCAGGAGTCCGCTCGCCGGACGACTAGCGATCATCATGACGACGGCCACCGAGAGGGCTTCACCCGCGCCGCTGGCATCACGCTGCGCCGTATCCAGGAGAAGCTCGACGTCCTCAAGGAGCAGATGAGGGGCACAAGTCTGACCAAAGTCGAGCAGGCGGTCTACGCTGAACTTGACGACCTGAAGTCCGAGATCGAGGCCGACTTTGACCGTTACTGGCAAGGAAGCGGCGTCGAGTGGCGTCCTCTCAAGCCTGTTGTCAAGAAAGTCATCCGGCAGACCGGTGAGTCACAGTCTGAGGACTGAAGCGATGCCGGGCTAGGCGTCACCGCTCAACCCCAGAGTGTTTCCCGCTGACTTTGTTTTTAAACCCTTGCTGGCATTAATCCAAGTCGTTGCATTGCAAGCGTGGGCGAATACCCATGGCCTCTGTGGGCCTCCCGCCGGCACAGAACCTATGTAGCTCGACATCATGCTTGTACTGGCAACGAGGCTTTATCCAGCCGCCATCGTGTATCGCCCCTTGTGCATCGTTGTCTCTTTTCCTGCTCTGCTGCGACAAAACTCGCCCGGTGCGCTGTTGCATCGCGGGCAAGATTGGGCCATCGCTTTTCGCATCTGTTCTTCAATCTCCCGATATTGCTGGGTCCGGATCAGCCGGTCCTTTCTGGCTTTGATTCGCTCTGTAACCAGCTGAGGAGGTGTTGAATGTGCGCTGATTCCGTCTGCATACCCGATGGAAGAATCGGGGTGCTTGCGGCAGAGATCTGCCAGCCATACAATCTGCTTCGGAGACAGCGGCTCACCAGCAGGAGAAGACCATGGACCACGTCCGTCATCTTCCTCTTCGGGGAAGGATGATCGAAGCGGAGCGTCGGTGGCCACGTGCTCGCCTGCAAGGCTCAACAGTTCCAATTCCCCAATGACCAGGTTTAGCGCTTCTCCCATGGATCTATGGGCGCCGCGAAGATTGAGGCGGACGTTCACACCAATAAGCATGGCGCGGACGCGCCTCAAGCCGACAGCAGCCCTATAGACGGAGTTGACCAGTTCCGGAAACGTACATTCCAACGCGTCGGTAAGCGGACTGGAAAGTTTGTGTTCCTCGGGGAACTTCCAGTGTTGTACGTTGTCCGTGAAGGTGCTCGTTATGTCTTCGACGAGATCAGCTTCCAGGGTCGGGTCTTCTTGAATCTCGTTGAGGAAGGCCGCAACTAAATCGCCATCCGATGCAGCCATCTGCCACTTGAGTCGCAAAAGCATCGGCTCTCGGGAGACGAGTCCTTGCAGGTGGGTGTGAACGACGCCTCGCATAGTGCCAAGGACGGCATTTGGTCTATTACCTTGATTCATGACAGCAAACATAGCGCTACAGGGCGGACTCCCTTTTTTCATTGAGTATGCGATGCGCCCGCTAAATGCTCGAAGACGAGAATAAACCAATCGTTGAGCAGCAGGCATGCTGTGACAAAATACACAACCGCGGCTTGAACCTCCGCTCCTAGTCCTAAATGCCCTGCCCACTTCAGAGCGTAGCAATTTCCGCAACGCTACCGGGCGGCCAGGCATCACCGTGTTACCCCCCCTACTCTGAGCTTCTGAGGGGCCAGTTTCCATAGCACCGGTTCTAGTGCTTCGGTGCGCGGAACAGGTTGTCCGCACCCCGGCGAGGGCAACCCGGGTGGCGCCGAGCGCCTCGCATTAAACCAAAGGTGCGCTTGGTGTAGCCGGCCCACCGTCCATCACGCTATCGCATCACCGCCGCCCGGGGCTGTACGTCAACGATTCGGGGCAGCGATCGATGACCCGTAGCGCATATCAACGCGGGGGTAGCGCTGCATAGCATTTTCGTTTTTTGCCTGTCCATGAGCGTTTTCACCGCGCGTAGCGCCGTAGCACCGTAGCGCAGGAATCAAAGAACACCTTAGGCGAGCACGTGCATGGAGGGTACGTCTGCAATCCGATGACGGGTATTGAACCGCCGGCCGAGCGTGGCGATCAGGCAGAGTAGCTATCGTTGACGAAGGCCTCGGCTGCACCCATGACGTCGCGCGTGCGCTGCTGTTGGATGTACAGAACAGGTAGTTCTTCATCCAAGCGCGGGTTTGCCCCCATCAACCACACCAATGCGACGTGCTTGCCCTCAGCCATTTCGAGCGTTCTCCACACGCGGTAACCAAGGCGCAATCGAGCATCAACCTCAGGGCGAGGTTCCGGACCGTCCGGCTTGGCCCACTTGAAAGGGGAAGTCCGGTCTTTCACTCCGGCCATGGTCTGGACGGCAGTTGCGCCCACGTTCTTGTTCAGCTCTCGCACCAGGTCGTGAATATTCATCCTGGTTGACTCGGCATGGATATCATTTCGAATTGATGCTCCCATAGGGTCATGCTCTCAGATCCATCAGTATTCGGCAACAAGAAAGCAACTGAATTGCAATGATTTTGCAACTAGGCAATGCAGTCCGATCCGCCGAATAGTGAAAACCTCTGTCAACTGTGGCCCGCTACTCCGAACCACATGAATTGCTGCCGCTGCCGGCAAGCGAAACCGGACTGGCGGGGCATCTGGCTGGGGCCCACGCCAACCAACCCCGAAAGCCAAACGCGCAATCTTGTTCGACTACCACTCAGACCACTCCTAAGCGAAAGCCAGTCTCCTACGGGACGTTTCACGGCCATTCCGTCACCAACGGTTCACACACTGCGCACTGCAGATGCCCATGAGTCTGTGCGTTGGCGCCCAGCGACGAACCTAAGGATAGGAGTGAGTCTGGCGCAGCCGGCCAGCCAGTATTGTCGATGTCCAGGCTCTCAAGACAAGCAAGGAAGTCAATGCAAGTGCTGCCCGGCAAGACCGTCGGTTCGGTCTCAGGGTCTTCGCTTTTTCCTTGCTCCGTTTATGGAAAATGATTCGTATTATGGAAAATGATTCGCACAAACTTCGCGATGCATGATTCTCGCCGATTTGCTCGTAAATGAGCCTCTGCGATATTTTCTGGTCATGATGCTTGGGCAGCTGCTGTCCAGGTTCTGGCCAGGACATGGTCAACGTCCGCCCAAAACGAAGCGGAAAGTGCGCCGCGGAGCCACTGTCGTGGAAATCGTGGACGCCTAATGACCACCGCTGGGCCGAGCGCTGGACACTTCATGCCCACCCACAGTGAAAAGAGACCCTGACAACGCGGGACCACCTACTGGCCCCATCCTGGCCAGTGCGGGGACAGAAGATGCCCACATCGCGGCCAGCAGTGGCCAGCCGTTGTCCAGAAAATGGTCACTCTTCCCAAACCGATCCACCGGTTTTGAGGTGTTACCTTGTCGATGCTGCGCTCCTCCACCGCAAGCGCCCACGACGCTGTCGTCTGGATCGGGCAGTTTGGGCATGTGCGTGGTGAGACCACGCCCCAGGTGCCCATGTGGGGAGGGAAGTCCCAGCCGGCCTTGTAGGCATCGCGCGAGTCGAGCGATTCTTCGCGGCCACACGATTCGCACCAGTGCACGAACGGGTCGGTGGGGACGTCGTCGGTGCTTTCACTATTCATGTCACCTACATTGACACCTCTCCGGCTTGCGCTTCAAAGTCACCGGGCTTCCGACGCGGTCCGTCTCCATCGATGAGCCGACGAACCTGCACCCTCTTTGCGCGGACATTTGCCATGTCTTTGTCGAAATACTCTCGAGCTGGCTTCCCGTTCCACTTCACCTTGTCGAGCCACCGATCAACGTCCGGCGGCAGCTGTTCCAGTCTGTCCTTTGTCGCGCGCAGGAGGTCGCGCTCGCGCTCCGCTTCCTGCCACGCCCGCTGCGCGGCGATTTGGGACGCTCTCGCGGTGCGTTCGGCGGCGCGGGCCGCCTCGACGGCCTGGCGCGCGTCTGCGGCCGCTTCGGCGAGCTCGAGCTCCTTCTTGGCGAGGCTTGACTCTCTACCGTCAAGGTTGCGCTCCCGGTTCCCCATGCTGACAAACAGGGTCTCGTACGCCGCCTTTTCGTCCTCGATGTCCTGGGCTGCATCGCGTATCCGGTCTGCTTTCGCCTGGAACTCGCTGCTGCTGAGGTGCTCGGTCGAGCGCTCCGTAACTCGGTGCTCGACGTCGTACCCGGTGGCCTCCATGTGCTGGCGTAGTTCAGTGTGCTGACGCTTCAAATCGGCGGGGTTTTTGAAGAAGTCCTTCTGCGCGAGGCGTCCATCATTCGTGACCGGTGTGAACAGCACTTGGAGCTGTGGGTTGTATTCGTCCAAGTGCACCGAGAAGCCGACGATGTTGTTCTGGCCGAACTCCTCGCAGGCCCAGTCCAGCGAAGCCCCCATGTACTTCAGCGCTTCCTTGCTGAGTCCATTCTCGTGCCAGTCGGGGTTGTGCTCATCGAACCACTTCGGATCCAGTTGAAGGATGATGCCGCGCATCAGCACGGCGTCCTTGCGCAGAGACTTCTCTACCGTCGCGAGGCGGCTGCTTAGGTAGTCGTTCAGCTCTTGGGACGGCGGTCTGCCTTCGATAGAGCGGGGCTTCCGAAAGCCGCCGGCGCCGTCGTTGACTTGGGTGACATTGAGCTTCGTGCGTTCGGGCACGATGTTCTTGTTCGCGTGCGTGAACTGGAACCCCGCCTCCAAATCGACGTCACGCGCGATATGCCGAAAAAAGCTCTGCGCGTGTCCGCCTCCGCGTCCCACTTTGTGCGACGCGTCGAACGTCATCGTGTAACTCATTCTTCGTTCCTCTCGACGTGTTCCGGGGAATGCCCCGTCTTCGACGCGGCATCCCCCGGAGCCTTCGGCGACTCTCCCGAGGGGCTTCTCCTGCCACTTATCCGACCGTCACCCCTATGCTCCTTCGGGAGGGTGACGGTCTCCTGCGCGGCAGAAGAAGGTGTAGCCCCATACACTTCTGATTCGCTTCGCTCCTCAAAGTTCCTGGTGCCCTGCGGGGCTCCGCCGAACTGCGCTAGGCGAGGGTGCCCTTGTCGGGCACCCCGGGCTCCCCGACGCGCTGGTCGCGATTCGGGGAGGTCCCGGCCGTCAGCCGGTGTACGTCGCGGTGCCTTCACCAGACACCTCCCAACGAGCCGCCTCGGCTGCTGCCGCTTCTTCCGCCCCCACCTTTGTTTCAATGGCGCGGGTGGCCTTATCGGCCTCCATCGCGGTGCCGGTGAGCAGCTCCACTGTGTCGAGCCCAGCGATGGCGTCTGCGGCCAAGAGTGAGCCCCTCGGCCGCACGTCACGATGGGCCGCGATCATCCCGCCGAGGACCTTGTCTCCGAGGGCGACCCGAAACGCCTCCTTGCCCTCCTCCGACTCGATGGAGTCAAGCGCTACGGCTAGCTTTCGCATGCTGCACTTCATGGTGAAGAGTTGCCGGAATTCTCGATACTCGTCTGTTCCATCGAAGAACCCTTCGTTGGCGTAGAAGTCAAACGTCTCTGAGGTCACCTCCGCGACGAAAGGGAAGCGTCGAAATGCCTGGCGATCATCCTCGGCCTCGTGTTCCGTCCCGTCGGCGCCCTTGTAGCTGCCGGCGAGTTTCGTCAGGAATTCTCGGTATGGCACCACTCCGGTGACGATGTTGACTGCCTGGACCATCCGCACCGAACCGTGCTTGATGTTCACATCGGCCCGACCGGGTGAGGTGTCGAACGCCCGCCAGACTGACGTGCGGCTACCAAATCCGATGGTCAGGTCCCCGGGCCGGTAGTCATCCAGGATCATGACGGGTTGACCGCCGTAGTTCTGCGCCATGACCTTCGGGTCACCGGCGTCGTAATAGCACTCCTCGGGATCGAGATCTGGGTATAGCGCCCTCGCAAGCATGCGTGCTAGGACCGACTTCCCGGTCCCTGAATGACCATGGATGTAGTAGTTCACCCGGATACTCGGCGGTGGGCTCGACAACATGAAATCGCGGCGCAAGTCATGGAACTTGCGCAGATTGCGCGCGTACTCAAGCGGGTTTTCCTTGCGGAGCTGCCGCAATGTTTTCTCCCCATGCATCACGGCCAGCATGAGTTGATCCAAGATCTTCGAGCTGCGTTTCTTGCCTCCCACTGAACGTGATTCGACATGCTCGTCGACCTCGATACGGAACCCAAAGCTCGCCTGGATCTCCGAGTCGTGGTAGCGGTGCTTGCCAAGCGCCTGCTGCGTTGGATGCTCATGCGTCAGGTACTCCACGAGGTCGAGAAACACTCCGTGGCCCCTCTTCATCTGGACGAAGTTTGGCGCTACTCCGTAGGCACGGGCTACGGCGGCCACGCTCGTCACATTCCTCCGTTCCTCCACGATGTGGGCGTGCCCAGGTTTCGGCTGCCCCACCACGGACCGAGGATTCACTTCCAAGTCCTCGGCGGTATAGAGGTCTTTGTCGTGGCTAACCCAAGCCGTACGCAGGTTTCCCTTTCGGGCGACGACCTCCGCCACCTTCGCCGGCGTGATGATGACATCACCGGTATCCGGGTGCACCCAGTCTGTGGTGATCATGAAGATGCGGCCCTTGAGGCTTTCGGCATAGTGCCATTCACCGCCGGGTCCGTATGGGTCGGGAGCCGGTGAAGTGGCAACGTTGGCCGCCTCGGTCGAGTGGTCTTCAAGAGCGGCTGTGGAATACGGGGCCAAATCCACACTTTCCACAGTGTGCCTGGCGGGGGGCACAAGCCCAGTACCCCCCGCCCCAGTTCCCTGCATTTCCGTGGAAGAAGCGAGGTTGAGGGACGTTGAAACCACAGTTTCCACAGGGCTTTTTGATGAAACAACGTGAGGCATCAACGCACCTCCTCAGAGGTGCTCGCGTACTCCTGGCCAAGCAGCCAGGCGTCAACGGCCTCCGGGCGGTAACGAACGCTTCGGCCCACGCGAATGAACTTGGGGCCACGGCCTTTGATACGCCACTCGCTCAAGCTGCGCTCAGTCGTGCCAAGGCGCTCGGCCAAGGTGACGGGGGCGACGAGCGAGTCGAGCAGCGGAGTGCTGACGGGACGGACGGGCGAGTCAAGCAGTTCCGTGCTGACGGCGGTGGATGCCGACATAAAAAATTCCTCTCGAAAGCGATGCTTTCAAGAGGATCTGTAGCCGAACCCATTAGCGGTTGCTTGGCGTATCCACTCGACAACGAGCCTGTTGACCCTGGGCCCCTTTTCACGAATTCAGGACTTGCGGCCAGTATACACACGCTCAGCCACATATACTCACAACTGATCAATAGAAGCCATACCCACGGGGGCGACATGGGCACAGTCAAGCCGTACAGCACTAAAACCAAGGGCAGGCTGTACGAGGTTTGGTACACAAAACCGGACGGCACCCGGGGGCACGAGCGAGGATTCAAGCTGAAGCGCGATGCCGAAGCCCATCTCGCGACTGTTGAGGTATCCAAACTCAAGGGCGCCTACGTCAACCGCACGGACGCGAAAGCCAGCATTTCGGAGCTGGGCGCCCAGTGGCTCGAACAGCACAAGCCGAAGATCACAGCATCCAGCTACCACTCGGTGGAAAGCGCTTGGCGGATCCATGTCAAACCTAGATGGGGCAATTACGCGGTCGGTGCAATCACCAAGCGCGACGTGCAGGCATGGCTAAACGAACTTGGTGAGAAGCGCTCTCACACGACTATTGCCCGTGTTCGTGACCTCCTAGCCGGCGTCCTCGACCACGCCGTCGAAGACAACCGAATCACGAAGAACCCGGCGCGAGACCTCACGATCAAGAAGAAACCGATCCCTGACGAGGTGTTTCTGTCTCATGCCCAGGTCGAGGCGCTGGCACTCACTTCACGGCACCCTGACCTTGTACGATTCCTTGCTTATACAGGCCTGCGTTGGGGAGAGGCGACGGCGTTGCGGGTGCGAAACGTGGACACTACAACGCGCCGGGTAAACATCCGTGAAGCCGTTGCTGAAGTCAACGGCAAGGCCATCTTGGGAAGCGTCAAGAGCCACGAGAAACGCACGGTGGCATACCCGGACTTCCTCGACACCGCGGTCACGGCTGCATGCACTGACAAAGGTCAGGAAGACCGCCTGTGGAACTCTGAGGAGAACGGATACCTACGGCCAGGCAACGCGGCTTCAGGCTGGTTCGCGGGGGCAGTGAAGCGTGCCCAGGCAGCGGATACGACGTTCCGGCGCGTCACGCCTCATGATCTGCGGCATACCGCTGCGTCGCTCGCTATCAGCGCTGGGGCAAACGTGAAAGTCGTCCAGAGGATGCTCGGCCACAAATCGGCCAAGGTCACCCTAGACACGTACGCCGCACTATTCCCCGATGATCTGGACAACGTTGTTGACGCCCTCAGTCGGCAACGGCTTGAGCAATTATGAGACCAACAGACCTTTGACGCTACCTATGAAGAAGGTCACCGAAATATAGCGACGCGGCAATGAACATCGATGAACCTGTTGTCCCTATCGAGTTTCAATCCGGCCTTCTTGAGCCGTGTCACCTGTGAGTAGCTGGACAGGTCGATTTGGGATGTCTGTCGAGGGTGCTGGGAACCGACCGATCTCAGGACGCCAAATTTTCTCTCAGCGCATGCGCTCGGCGAGCTGGTCGAAGAACTCGGCGACCATTTTGTCTGCACCGCCCTTCATCAACTCGGCCCCGCCAAACCGGTAGACCTCGTAGCCGGCGAGCCTAAGCCGTCGGTCCTCGGAGACCATCTCGCTGTAGAGGGCTGGACTCGCAGTATCGCCGTGCGCGTAGTGCTGCTTCCCATCGACCTCGAGGACCACACGATGTCTGCTCGAGAACAGGATGAGGAAGTCCATCCGCTGCCGTGCCAACGGGCTGCCGCTCTGGCCAGCAGATCGACGAACCGACTGGATCGCGGGGTCGAAGTGCAAGTAGACCTGTGGGATCAGTGCCGGGATGTCGAACTGGCCGTCCTTGTAGCGTGCCGCATAGGCGTCGAAGACGCGGAGTTCAACCGTGTTGTTTCCCAGAGAAGCCCTCAGGCGCTTGTGCAGATCCACTCCGACGTCCCTTGCTGGGATCGTGTCTTCGAAGCCCTCATGCTCTCTCCACCACTCGATTAGATTGCTGAATGTCAGGCCATCAGCAGGGATCGGCTGGTCGTAGACGAGGCAGTACTCGCCGTTGCGGACGATCTCGATATCGTTGTTGACGGCGTCGCGCAGCACCAACTCGGGTTTGGGTCCGTTCGCAGCAAAGATCAGGTTCTTCGCCGGCGTCCCGACGCCTCCGCCACGGTCGTACTCCGCGATTAGAGCGGTGAGATCTGCGAGGAGTCCGCCGGTGACCTCAAGCTCGGCGACGATGCGTCGCGCAAGGGCCACGAGGCGGGTGAGATCCCAGCCCGCGGTGTATGTCTTGATGACATCACGTTTGGAGTAGTCCGCGTGGGTTGGTTGCTGCTCCGTCTCCGGCCATGGAAGCCGAAGCTCCTCGGCGAATACCGTCTCGAGGTCGCTCCGCGTATAGGTATGGATGAGCGCCTCCTCGATGGCGCCCCGAAAGGTGCGCGACGACACCTTGGTTGGTGCCTTTGGGAAGTCGGCGGGAATTGCCTCGAAGAAGTTGAAACCCCTCACGGCACCATTGTCCCTGTCGCTGACGACAGTCGGGCCCCGACGAAAACTGAGCCAACATTGTCTATCGCCCTTGATCGGTCTTCGCGTAGTGGCGCGTAGTGGTCCGCAGTCCAGTGGCCGTCGAAGAAGCCGCGGTCGTTGAGCTGGTGCATGCGCGTGTCGATCAGGGGCGAGGCGAGGATCGACTCACACAGCGGCGTCAGCGCGTCCACTACGATCGCGCCGAGGTAGGCGAGGATCTCGATGTGGCCGGTCGATCGCCCCGGGAGCATGGGAGCCATCTGGCTCAGGACGCTCTGGGCGTTTTCCTTGGGCACGCCGAAGTGAACGCCGCCTTCCACGTTGGCATAGTACTTCACCACCTCGCGGACGGTCAGCGGTCGTCCTTGGGCCATGCCCACCCTCGCGCCGATAAATTGCTCCAACTTCCGCAGCGCCGGGTCCTCGGGCCCACCGATCAGCTCGGGACCGCCGAGCCGGAGGAAGTACGGCAAATCTTCTCCGCGCTGACCGTCCTCCGGAGCGCTCCACTGCCTGATGCGGAACTTCGTCGGCACCTCCGGGCGAGCGGCCCGAACAGTGTTGAGGAGGGGACGGCCGTCGATGAGGAGCTTGCGCAGGAGCGGTGCGATCCCGAGCAATTCGTAGCGGCTCCGCGCGCCCGGATCTTCGCTCCGCCGTCGGACGTCGGCGAGTGTCTCGACGAGGAGCCATTCGGCGAGCATCGTCTCGGGGCCTATCTTTGGTGCCATGTTGCCCTCTTCTGCTGGTGAGACGGGTCGCGGTCCCGTCCTCTGGTGCTGACCGCCGGAACCAAGTGTATTCACGCCGATAGAATTGCCTGACATGCACGACGATGAGAGGCGACAGTGGGCAATCTCGGGAACTATCAATTGATGACGACCCTTGCGAAGAAGGTAGGCGGGCCCGTGGGGCTGCTGGCGACGACGTTGGGGGCTGGATACGTCATCGGCAGGACGACCGAGGCCGGCGGCAAGCGAGGAATTGGCGCGCTAAAGAACGCGATCAAGAGGCGCAAGGCCCCGTGCGAGCTGAAGGACAAGGTCTTTGCTGTCGGGGCCGACGGCACGGATGACCAGGGGCTCGAGTTTAGGACCGGCGCTGAGTACAGGGTGCTCGAATGCAGCGACGACGCGATCCTCATCGAGCTGATCGGCAATGACGACAACCCGCACGTCGTGTCCGACGCGTTTCTGGCCACGATCTCCGACTTTCCTGCCGGACCCACAGCCGACGAAGACTGAACCGGATAGGGTAGCCCGGCGTCGGCGAGTGTGCTATGCCACCGACGACGAAAGCGTTTCGAAGAAGTGATCGACTTCCTTCTGACTGCTCTCCCTCAGGAGCGGCGCGAAGGTGCGGATGCTCGACCAGTCCACGGTCATCTTCCGGGTCTTCTGGCCATCCGCGTTGATCGTCGGCGTCTGCTGCGGTTTCTTGGTCTTCTCCGTGAGGGTGTCGCTCATCTCCACCAGGTCCGAGAAATCCTCATAGGCGTTCACGATCCGTACGAGCGCCGCCTCGACGGCCGGGATGCTTGGGCTGTCATTGGCTTGCATCCACGTGTCGAATCTGCGGTCCATTGACGCGTGCCCGGCCCACTTGTTGCGCATGTACTGCACGTACTCCAGCGTCAGATGCTTCTGGGGGTCCATGGATTTTCTGATGTGCTCGACGAGCTCGAGCTCGGCGCTGGCGTCCGTGTCGAGGTCTTCCAGCGTCTTCTTTATCCTCTCGAGCAGGTGAGGCATGGACGCGGTCCTGCCAGGCGGCTTCTTCCCGTCCACCGGTTTCCCCGTAGTCAGGTCGATCGTCGTCGCGACCGAGATGACGGCCTGCTTGAGCATCTGGTGCGACAGATAGCCGAAAGTCCCCTGGAGCCGATCGTCACCTTCGTAGTCCACAGCGTTTGTCTTCCGGAAGAAATACTTCGCGAAGTAGAAGCCCTTCACGACCCCCAGGATGAGGTTCTGCTGCGAGATCTCGACACGCTCGTGCTCGGGAACCTTCGCGACCTCGGCGTCGAGGTCCTTGTTCGTCATGCGCGCACCGGTAAGGTCCGGAACTTCGTGTGGGGCAAACTCTGATTCGAAATTGGGCGGTCGCATGCCACAGCATATCGACACGGCGTCGAGGCATCCAAGAAGGGTCCGCTCTTGAGCTAGGTGAATGGATCTATGACACTCATTTCACCCGACTGCGCCGGCCGGGTCAGTCCCAATCGTTCGGTCCGGTTGCGGCGTGTACGAAGGCTCTCGCTTCGTCGAAGGGTTCCCGGTCTCGAGGCAGTGGTAGAGCTGACCCAGGAAGCGGCTCAAAGCGCAGCCCCAGGCCACGACCCACGGGAAGAGCCTTGGCTGGCAGTCCATGCCCTGGTCAACCAATTGCTGGAGGCTGCCACTCCTGAGTCCTTCCCTGGCCAGTTCTCCAGACAGGATCATCGAAAATCCGGTACGAGCAGCCCCTCCCGTGAATGACTGCCCGTGGTGCATTTTGGTGCAGGAGTACCTGTGAGCACACGTGATTGCCTGTGAGCAAAGTGGCCCAGATCGCTGATTTTACGGGACCCTTGACGCAGCACCTTGAACTCAATTGACCGCTGAAATGGGTTCAAATCCCACCGTCACCGCCAATTGAAAAGGCGTCTACATCGTTGAATTCGCAGCGAAGTAGGCGCCTTTCATCTTTAAGATTTCAGTCCTGTGAGCGCACTTTGAGCGCAATGCGTTGTGATGCTGCCGCATTGAGCGCTACCGCGACAGCATTGAGGTCGTCCGGGAAGAGATCCGCGTAGGTATCGAGCGTCATCGTCGCCGATGCATGGCCGAGCATCGCTTGTACGCTTTTCACGTTTGCTCCGGCTGAGATGGCGAGAGAGGCCGCCGTATGCCGCAGGTCGTGGGGCGTCAGGTGAGGCAGACCAGCACGCACCACGGCTTTGATGAACCAGCCATTGCTTGTGTGACTCGTCCCCGTCCGTCGCAGGTACCCCCCACCCTCCTCGGGGAACAGCAGATCGTCAGGTTTCTTCCCTGCTATTTGTTCAGTCGGTGCGTCAGCCAGGAATGCAGGGAAGGGGACGGACCTCTTCTTGTGGGTTTTGGGCGTGCCCACCTCGATCTTGTAGCCCACGGCTACGGCGTTCTGCACGACGTTGAGCCGACGCCGGAGAGGATTCACGTCCTTTACCCGCAGGCCCGTAACCTCACCCCATCGCAGACCGGTATATGACTGGCCGATCTGTTTGAGCCAGCGCGTCACATACATTCTTGGTCATCTGCATGGGGAAGACCGGAAACCTGCCCATCGCCCCGACTTATCGCGAACACGGTCGGCCGGCGCTCGGCACTGATCTGCTCCGGGGCAGCATACACTCGGTCTTTGGCACTCAACGTCACCAAGGTTCCCGAAGCACGTGCACCTGTGGAAATTTGGCCGGGGACTTGATTCACCAGCACTAAGTGGAACGTGCGTGCATTCCATGTGAAAATTGGACGTTGCGGTCAATTGACGAGAGTGCGGAGTGAACATGTCAGCGCGGCGCCATGCGGATGGCACCGTCGAGGCGGATGGTCTCACCGTTGAGCATGGGGTTTTCGACGATGTGGGCGGCCAGGGCAGCGTATTCTTCAGGTGTTCCCAGCCGCGACGGATGGGGTGTCTGAGCACCAAGGGAGGCGACCGCCTCGGCGGGGAGTGAATCGAACATCGGAGTATGGAACAATCCGGGGGCGATGGTCATGACCCGTATCTTGTGCTCGGCAAGGTCGCGCGCGATCGGGAGCGTCATGCCGGCCACGGCCGCCTTGGACGCCGCGTAGGCCGCCTGCCCGATCTGCCCGATCTGCCCGATCTGCCCGTCAAAGGCTGCCGCTGATGCGGTGTTGATAATGACGCCTCGCTCCTCGGCATCCGTGGGTTCCTCGATCATCCGCGCTGCTGCCAGCTGGATGACGTTGAAGGTGCCGATCAGGTTGATCTCGATGATCTTCGGAAACCGGCCAGCGGATGCGGGCCCTTTTTGCCGACAACACGAACGGCGCCGGCGATGCCGGCGCAGTTCACCACAACATGCAGACCGCCGAGCCCGGAAGCCGCATCTACGGCGACCTGGACATCAGCCTCGTTGGTGACGTCCGTGGGCACAAATCTCGCCCCGTCTCCGAGCTCCTTGGCGATGAGCTCCCCGTCGGATGAGGGTAAATACGCAATCACCACAGATCCACCCGCTTCCACGAAACGGCGTACCGTAGCCAGGCCCAGACCCGAAGCCCCCCGGTAACAAGCGCTGATTTATTAGCAATATCCATGATGACTCCTGAAGTTTTCTGACCACCGTACGACGGTTCACCCCGGGCAGCCGGGCAGCCGGGCTGCCCGGCATGTCCAAGGGTCGCTGAAACATCGATTGGTCGTAATTGATGTAGAGCGTCTGTTGATCGACTTCCGGAATTGTGCATTCATGCCTGACCAAGCAAATGCACTCTTGCCGGTGATGTCGCTGTTGGGGAGGGCTGCGTCCCTGCATGTTGGCTGTGCCGTTAAGAGACCCGGCGGAAGAGGGTGGCGAGGGCCTGGCCCCCGCCGATGCACATGGTCACGATGCGTTGTAGGCATCGGGGCCGACCTGGCCGACGCATCCCATGACGACCTCGTCGATCTCCGCTGCCTCTATCCTTGAGCGTTGCAGGGCAGCCCGTACGGCCGTGGCACCCAGCTCGAACCCGGGCACGTCCTTGAAAACCCCACCAAAGCTGCCAATCGGGGTACGCGCCCCATCGAGAAGGACGATCTTTTCGTTGTTGCCCATTGTTCACCGATCCGATTTACGGGCGTCAGGATGACGGCTCTGGAGTGGGACCCTATCTAAAGTACTAGGACTGCCTAGCACTTTATTGCGAACGCCTCGTATCGCTTAGAGATGGGGATTCCGGTTCGGGAACCAAAGTGTTCCCTGGCGAAAACGTCCGTCACCGAAGGTGCCAATGGCGGGACGCCTACGGGTTTCGATAAGGTCTTTTTTCTCGAAGCGGAATGCGTGGGTATCCGTTATCGGATCCAGCATCTTGGATGAGCCGGACGGTCCCGTTCAACTCGCCACTGGTGCCCAGGCCGTAGGGGACGCTCTCGAGATCGCGCCCGTTGTCCGACACCCGCGACCGACGCCGCTCCGCGTCGAGCGCCAATCCGTGTGACCGCCCCTGTCCTCTTCCTGCGCCGGTGACCAACCCGACCGGCCCGGCGAGTCCTCCTTCACCTGTGACACCCGCCTTCTGTCTGTTCGCGATTCATCAGGCGATCTTGACGTGTGCGCGCACGGCTGTCCCACGCTCAAGGAGCCAGCCCTTCGAGCCCGCGTACGAGATCATCTGTTCGAGCCCCGTGTGCCAGTCCGGGTCTGCTGCTCGCTCGCCTGCGAGCTCCCTGATCAAGGTGATCGGGACGGCGCAGGCCATCGGACCATCCGGGCCGCCATCGACGTCCAGTAGGCGTTCGCCGGCTCGTGCAAGTTCTTGAGCCTCTTTGGCTTCAACATGGAAGGACCTGAAATCATCAGGCTCGACAAGCCTCAGATCAACGACGTCGTCGGCCACGGCCACGCGGATGATCACACCGTCCACGCATTCATCGGCCTGAGCCAGGGTAGTTCTCAACCCTTCCGGCCGCCTCGTCGCCGTAGTATTGCACCCTGGCCTTCGACATGGCATCGACGAGGTCCTTCGACAGACGCTCCTGATGCTGCCCAAGGAACTCATAGCTGGCCCTTCGGTTGACGTTGCTCTGCTGGAAGGCGGGGAAAACGTCCGACGCGAAGAGCTCGAAGCTTCGCTTCGTGTCATCGAACGAGGCAAGGTCCCACGAGTTGATGAGATACGTACCAAAACCCCCTGTCTTCTCCACGAGTGAGTTCAGATGCATGATCGCGTGGTCAGGAGTACCGATAACTGCACGACCGAAGCCGGGGACACCCTCGGTAGTCCACTGCTCGATGGTCGAATCGGCACTCCTTGCCCATGCGAACGTGATGCCTAGCAGCTTCTCCAGGTAGTGGCCCATGAACTCGACCTTGGAGCGAACTGCTCGGTGTGCTTCCTCCGTTGTTTCGGCGAGGAACATCGGTGACACGAGGCGCCAATTGGCACGGTTCGCGGCGTGGCCGAACTTGGCGGACTGCTCCTCGTAGATCTTCCAGTTCGTGTCGAGCGCTTCATAGCCGGACGGATCGCCAGCGGCAAGCGACAACAGCGATAAGCCGTGCTCTCCTGCCATGGCGGGTCCAGACGGTGTCGCCGTCGAGGCTGCAACGACCTCGATGCCGTCAGGTGAGTACGGAAGCAGCTGAAGTCGTCCATCACGGAGCTTGAACCAATCGGTGTCGCGGCTGACGGTCTCCCCCCGAAGCAACGGGATGATGACCTCAAGTGCCTCGTTCTGCATGCGGCGTTGCTCGCTCTGGTCGAGTCCGAGCATGTGTGAGTCGACGGGCGTCTTGCCAGGGCCAGTTCCGAGGATGACTCGTCCACGACTCTGGTGGTCGAGCTGGCAGATGCGATCGGCGAGCAGCAGTGGATGGTGTAGCGGGAGCGACGCGACGCCGGTGCCGAGCTTGATGCGCTCAGTCCGCTCAGCCACCGCCGCGAGCATCATCTCCGGGGCCCCGATGATTTCGATGCCTTGGGAATGGTGCTCGCCGTACCAGACCTCGTCGAACCCGACCTCGTCCAGATGTTGCGCGATCGAGATACTGCGACGCRGTTGGAGCGTCGGATTCTTATCCAGCGAGTGATAGGGGGCGAAAAAAGCTCCGAACCTGATGTTGCTCATGGTCTACCTTCCAATTTCTGTGAGCGTGCCGCTGGCCTCGCGGTGCCGGCGGGATGAGGCGTAGGTGGTGTCGAGGAACTGTTCGATCAGCGCCTTCGACTCCGGATGGATGACGGCTTCCGCGATGGCGGCGGACTCGAGGTCAATGGCTCGAGCCACCTCGTCGAGGTCGCCCGAGAGCAATGCTTTGGTGCGCCGGACAGCGTGAGTCGGGACGTGGGCTAGTCGAGTGACGACATCGTCAACTGCCCGTGGTAACTCCTCGAGCGGGACCACCCGATTCACGAGTCCGACGCTGCACGCCTCCGTCGCCGTAAGTACTCGGCCAGTCAGCAGCATATCGCTCGCAAGGCCGGGACCGACCTTTCGAGGAAGCAGGACTGAGACTCCGCAGTCCGGAGTAAGTCCTACGGCGCCATATGCGCCGACGAACTTGGCACCGTTCTGCGCGATGACCACGTCCGAGGCGAGGACGAGACCGAGACCGGCACCAGCGACCGATCCGGAAACGGAGGCGACGACAGGCTGCGGCATGCTGAGCAGGTCCAGCACGGCACCGCCCATTTCGTCCGCCGCTCGGCGCAGGTATTGGTCCGCGGAGTCCGGGTCGAGCATCGCCGACAAGTCCCCGCCAGCGCAGAAAGTCCGACCGTTTGCGGCGAGGACAACCACCGACACGGCTGAATCTTCACCGATCTCGGCAAGGACCTGTCGCAGGCGGGCCGCGGTGTCGAGGTCGATGGCATTGGCCCGGTCCGGTCGGTCGAGGACGATCCGGGCAACGGAGTCCGTGACTGTCACGGCGACACCAGCGACAGAAAGCTCGTGGCTAGTCATGACGAGCGATCCGCCGGCGCACTGTCCGACGCGTCGAGCACGGCTTCGGGCAACTGCGATCGCCCGATCTTCCCATTCGCGACCATCGGCATGACGTCGAGTCGAGTCACCGTCCGCGGGGCCTTCCACCGCGCCAGCCGTTTCCGAGCGAAGACCAAGAGGTCTTCCGCGGACAAGCTCGAGCCTGGACACCGGGTGAACGCGGCGTGCGGCTTCTCGCCGAGGCGGTCGTCCGGTTCACCAAAGACGGCGACCAGGTCAACTTCAGGGTGCTCGCTGATGGCGGCCTCGAGCTCCGCAGGGTAGATGTTGAACCCCCCACTGATGAGCATCTCGCGTGACCGACCGACGAGGAAGAGATACCCCTCGGCATCGACGTAGCCGAGGTCGCCGGTGACGAGCCACCCGTCCTCGAGCTTGAGCTCGCTCGATGCCTCAGGTCGGTTCAGATAACTGTCGATGAGTCCGGCGCTCCGCACGTGGACCTCTCCCACGGCGCCGGTCTCGACCTCTGAGCCATCATCGGCGCGGATGGACAGCTCAACGCCCGGGTACGGCCGTCCGATGGCCCCGGGACGCCAGCCGTCGGTGCCGATGTCACGCGGATCGCCGCCAGCGATGAAACCGGATTCCGTCTGCCCATACACCTGGATGATGGGCACGCCGAAACGCGCCTCGAACCGCTGCGCCAGGGAGGAAGGGAGCGGCGCTCCGCCGCACATCCCGAAGCGCACAGATGACGCAAGGCTGTTTTCGCTGTCGAGCTGGAGCAGCATGATGAACATGGTCGGCGTCATGAATATGTGCGTCGGTGAGTACTCATGCGTGAGTCCACAGAAGCGCTCGGGCACGAACTTCTTCATGATCACCATGGGCCGCCCTGCCCAGATGGCGAAGGCAGCGGCGAAGAACCCACCGGTGTTGGCGATTGGCAGACACACGATATTCGGGGACGAGGCGCCGCGCTCGGCAGAGAGCGGACCAGGATCCTTCGCGAGACCACGAGCCTGGTTCTGCATCGTCAAGATCGTTGAGCTATGCGAACGAAGTGCGCCTTTGGGCTGTCCCGTGGTGCCGGACGTGTATAGCACGAGGCAGTCGTCAGGCACGCCCGGAGGAACCGTCGAGGGCGTCGGCAGCGCTCCATTCCTCGACGATCCCAGACCAAGCTCCCAGACGGGAACCGAGACTCTGTCATCGGATGAGATCACCTCGAACTTCTCCGGTTCCGCCACCAACAGACGCGCCCCGGAGTCGTCCAAGGAGTGAGCGACCTCCGTGGCGGTCATGCCCCCGTTGCTGGGAACCACCGCACACCCCGCGATCCAGCAACCGAACATCCACACCAAGAAGTCGGGTGTTCCGTCACCGTAGAGTCCGACCCTGTCGCCGGGCCGCAGCCCCGCATCGACAAGACTGCGCGCGACCTCATGCGACTGCTCGCGCAGCTGCTTGAAGGTCAGTGACGCAAATCCGTCAGCATGGACCGCCCAGCGGCCAGGGTCGTGCTCTGCCCGGAAGTCGAGAAGGTCCGGAAGGGTTGCGATCGCCTCGCGGGCCTTGGCAAGAGATCTGTGGGTCACTCCATTACCGACTCTCGAGTCGAGCCCATCCGGAAGTAGGGAGGAACGAGACTGTCGCGCTCCTGGACCGCACCCCGAACTCCCTTGTCGCGCCGGGCCTTCAGGAAGTTCCATTCCCCCTCCCGGAGGCGTTGGTTGGTCATCCAAGTGTGACCGACAACGCCGAGCTGCTCACCGATTCCGAAGCCGCGGGCGTCCATTACGATGTCAAAAATGCTCTTACCCATGGCGATGCCGTCGAGCGGCATGACCGACAAGGCCTCAATGTACTCGTTGACGATAGGGCCGATGTCCTCAGGCTTCTCCACACGCCGTGTGACGAAGCCGTAGTCCTCTGCCTCCTTGGCGTTGAGCGGTCGGGCGGTCAGCACCATCTCCTTCGCCTTCCGAAGCCCGATGAGGTCCGTCAGCTGGGCAAAGTTCGTGATTGGGCCCAGGTAGCGCCAGGCCGGGTGCACGAACGAGGCATCGTCCGAGCACACGACGATGTCGGACGCCAGCGCAAACTGGTAGTGTGCGCCGTAGCAGTACCCCTGTACTTCGCAGATGGTGACCTTGAGCGATCGCGCGATGGTCTGCTCGTATCCGGTGCCACCAAAGATGACCTCGCGGTCCGGCAGCATCCGCCGGAGCTGGCTCGGCGGCTTGGAGCCGGCCTCGCCGTACCCGATGTACCGCCCGAGTTCGTTTACGTGCGCTCCGACACCGAAAGCGGTACCCACGCCAGCGAACACGATGACCTTGACCTCTTCGTCAGCGTCGGCGCGGCGAACGAGCTCCGAGACACGTACGAACGACGCCACGGGAAGCGCGTTCATCGTGTCCGGGGAGTTGAACACGATGCGCACGAGACTGCGCTCGGGGTCCTTCCAGTACTGCACGGCCCCCTCAGGAGAGGTGCTCGTGAAGTCCCCGATCGTGTACGTGAACTCCTTCTCGTCAATTAAGGTCAGACTCATACTTCCTCCAGGTTATTTGTGGGTAGACAGTGAATTGGGCATGTCAGGGTGCTCCTCGAAGGCGCACGTCTGGACATCGATCCGGCTGAACCGAACGACGCGTCCGTCGCTGATCGCGCGCGCCCTGCCAGTCCGTTCGAGCTCGCGCAGGTGGGCGTGGGTCTCGACCACCGCGTAGGTCATGTGCTGCGCGGTGAGTGAGGATAGCGGCGTCTCCCGTCGCGTCCATGTGGATCGGCTCGCGACCTCGAAGGCAGATGACGGCGCCTCGTCGATGTAGGACTCTATGAGCTCCAAGCGTCGCTGATGGTGGTCGAGGATGTCGAGCACCCGGGCGTGAACGCTTGCACCAACCGCACCATGTGCAGGCAGCAGGACCCCGTCGGGCAGTTCGACCAGCTTCCTGAGCGAGGACAGGTAGGTAGCCAGCACGTTCAACGGAGCGACTGGCTCCAATCCGATCGACGGCGTGATGGCCGGGAGTACGTGGTCACCGGTGAAGTATAGACCGGCATCTGCCAAGTGGAAGACCGTGTGGCCAGAAGTGTGGCCGGGTGTTGCGATCGAGGTGAGACGGCCGGGAACGCTCGCCGGAAAGCTGGTGTCGGCTCCAATCCAGCAGTCAGGCGCGCCTACGGATCGATCGATCTTGAATGTTGCCATCTCGTCCTCGAGCCTTTGCGAGAGCTCGAGACCCGCCGCACCAGACTCCGCGAGGAGCGCCTGTTGGGTCTCGAAGGGCTTACGCGCTTTGTCCGAGAGCGCCTCGACCGAGCGACGCTCGCCCTCACCGAGCCACCACCGGAACGGCACCTCCCGCCTGAGCTCAATGGCCAGACCGTAGTGGTCGCCGTGGAGGTGGCTTACCAGGACGTCGGTGACGTCTGCGAAGGACCGCCCCAGGCTCCTCAACGCTGTCGTAAGCGAACGTCGCGATTCCGCCGTGGCGACTCCCGGATCTATGAGGGCGATTGCGTCGCCTTCACCGAGGAGTACATAGGAGTTGACCGCCTTGAGTCCGGCAATGGGAAGGGGTAGAGGGACCCGGAAGACCGAATCGGTGATTTCCTCAAGCCCCCGCTCGAACCACTGACGGCGCATGCCACCTCCTAATTAACTAACTGTTGGTCAAATAATGCCAACATGCCTGGAGCTTTGTCAACGGTCCGCGTGACTCATTGGAAATGCGCGGTGAAGAACAAGGCCCGGAAATGGGTGGTTCGCTTACGGTCGAACTGTTGACGCTAACGGCCAGCAATCAGGGCCCCGGACCCCGGCCGTCCATGCGGGCACTTTCAAATGATTCCCCGAAGAAAGCTCTGCGCGCATCTTGACATGATTGCCCACGATCCCTCAGGGTAATAATTAACTAGTGACCAGTTTTCTCACGTAAGGACCCCGATGTTCACCGATCTACTCCCTCTGCTGCGTCCGACCTCAGTCGCTGTCGTCGGCGCGACCGACCGGCTGGGCGCAGCGGGCCAGATCGTGATGAGCAACCTCGCAACGGCGGGCTATGCGGGGACGGTGGCGCCGGTGAACCCCGGCCGGGAGACGGTCGGGGGGCTACCCGCGTACCCGACCGTCTCCTCCATCGGCCACGAGATAGACTGCGTGGTCATCGCGACGCCGCGCGACTCCGTACTGCAAGCCGTCCGCGATGCCGGGGAAGCCGGAGCCCGCGGCTGCATTGTCTACACCTCTGGTTTCGGCGAGAGTGACGCAAAGCAAGGGTCACGCGACGAGGCGGAGCTCCGCAGATTGGCCACCTCGTACGGCATGGCCCTGCTGGGACCGAACTGCGTAGGGCTCATCAACTTCGTCGACCGCATACCCTTGACATTCAGCGGTTCGGGCGGCGACCTCGTTCGCCACAACCAGGCAGCTGCATCCGGCTTGGCCGTGGTGGCCCAGAGCGGCGCTCTCGGGCAATACGTTCTTCACGCTCAAGCCCGTGGCGTCGCGTTCTCCCACTTCGTCAGCACCGGCAATTCCGTCGTGCTGGATGTGGGCGACATAGTGTACGCGATGGCGGACGACCCGCGGGTGTCTGCGATTTGCCTGACCTACGAGGGCCTGCGTGAATCGAGCCGCATACTCGACGCACTGGACCACGCCAAAGACCGGTCAGTCCCAGTGGTGGTGGTCAAGGCCGGCATGTCGTCCGCCGGCGCGACTGCCGTCTCATCACACACCGGAGCAGCGGTCGGGGATGCGCGCGCCACTCTCGCTGCACTGGAGGCACGGTCGGCGATCATCGCCCATGACCTCTCGACGATGGTCGAAACGGCGCAGTTCCTCGGCAAGAATCGCGACCGGCGCCCGAACGGAGAGGGGACGGTGATCGTCAGCGGTTCGGGCGGCGCCGGGGTGCTCGCTTGCGATGCCGCCGAGAGACACGGTGTCACACTCGCGACGTTGCGAGCCGAAACTGTTGACGCGGTGGGGACCGCGATTCCCAGCTACGGAGCCGGCGGGAATCCGATCGACGTCACGGCCACGGACACGACGGGGACCGCGATTGGCACCTGCGTGAGCATCGTCGGCGACGCGAAAGAGACCAGCAGCGTCCTGCTGCCGCTCGGGGTTGCGCTGCATACGTCCGACATCGAGAAGCGGCTCTCGCGTGTGATCGAGGCGAGTGAGAATCTCGCGGTTCCCCTCGCAGTGACGTGGATGAGCGAATGGCGAGATCCACAGGTGCTTGCAGTTCTCGAGCGCCATCGCTCTATCTCCTTGTTCTCCGACCTGGACCGCGCCTGCCACGCGATCCGGGCGTGGCATCGCATCAACACGCGGGAGGCCTGGCCGACGGCCGCCGCCGGACCTGTTGCTTCGCCCCTCCAGCCCACCGGAGGTTTGGTAAATGAGGTGCGGAGCGCAGAAGTGCTGCGGGACCGCGGGGTGGTATTCGCCCCGATGATCCGGCTCGACCCCGACGGGTCCCATCCTGATCTTCAAACCTGGAGCTACTACCCCGCCGTCGTGAAGGTGGTGTCTGACGACATCGCTCACAAGGCAGCTGTGGGCGGGATCGTGTTAGGAGCCACCAGCACCCCGGACATCGCTCAGGCGGTCCGCAATATTCGAGACAACGTGACACGCAACGCCCCCGATGCCGCCATCGATGGGTTCGTCGTTCAACAGATCATCACCGGCTCCACCGAGGTCCTCGTCGGCGCTGTCCGCGACCACCAATACGGACCGGTGCTGGCCATCGGTCCCGGCGGTGGCGGCGCGGGAGCTGGACAGGAGATCGGAGTCGTCGCGGCTCCGGCAACTCGTCACCGCATTGTCGAGCTCATTCGCCGCACTCCGGGCATCGCGCATCTTTCATCGGCCGCACAGGAACATCTGGCCGGAATCCTCCTCGGAGTCTCTGACCTGATGATGGAGCAACCGGACGTCTCGGAAGTGGAGATGAACCCCCTGATCGTCCGTGCCAGCGAGCCGTGGGTCGTGGCTGTGGACGCTCTCATCCGTACCACTACGCAGACCTCGGAGGTCACGGCATGACATTCATCGATTCAGCACGATTCCGCGAGGTCCTGGGTCAGTACCCGACCGGCGTCGTGGTCATCACGGCTACCGACAGCGGGGTACCGATCGGTATGACCGTGGGCTCGTTCGTGTCGGTTTCGCTCGATCCCCCGTACGTCGCGTTTCTTCCGGATCGGAACTCCTCATCGTGGGCGGCTCTGAAGGCGTCCGGCACACAGTTCTGCGTGAACGTCCTGGCAGCCGAACAGGAAGAGGCCTCCCGCCTCATCGCCACACGGAAGACAGACAAGTTCGTCGGGATCGACTGGACTGCGTCGCGCAGTGGGAATCCTGTGATCCACGGGAGTATCGCCTCCATCGACTGCGAGATTGTCTCGATTGCCGGAGCTGGGGACCACGAGATCGTGGTGGCACGGGTCGTGGATCTCGACGTGTTGAGCGCCGCCTACCCGTTGCTCTTCTTCCGTGGTGGCTACGGATCGTTTTCGCCGCGCTCGATGGCTGCACGGGACGTGGACATCATCGACCAGCTCGGTCAGGCCGACCGGTTCCGGCCGCAGATGGAGTCCTTGGCGGCCCGGTTCGGATCCGAGGTCACGGCCGTCCTCCTGAAGGGCGACGACTTGGTGCTTGCAGTGTCCGCAGGGCGGGTGCCGCGGACGTCGATCCCATCCCGAGTGGGGCGACGCATCCCCTTTGCACCACCGATCGGCAGCGTATTCGCCGCCTTCGGCGGGTCCCAGGTGCGCGAACCTTGGCTGTCGAAGGCAGCCGCGCTGTCGTCGATGGATCGCGAGGACGCCGAGACGATCCTTAGGACCGTCCGGGACCGCGGATACTCGGTGACGTTCGGCCACGCCCAGAGCAACGAACTGGAGAAGGTCGTGGCTGGCGCCCAAGTCGGGATGAGCGCGTCTGTGTTGGAGGACGCGGCACGGCTATACAACCCCGCCTCGTTCGACTCGATCGACCCGCGCGACCTCCGCTCAATTAGCGCTCCTGTGTTCGGACCGGAGGGCGACGTCGCGTTCAACCTGACCCTGTGGAACGAGCCAGCGGCGATCAACGACACGGATGCCTTGCACCGGAGAGCGGACGCGGTGCTAACCACCGTTCAGGACGCCACACGAGCCGTCCGCGGCGACTGACCCTGACTGCGATACGAGGCCGATGAGTGTGAACACCTCGCCAACCATGTCTGAGCGGTCGGACTGAGTCATATTCGGTCGCCACCGCGGCAGGTGGTTCAACAGGCCGATGAGGTGATGGGCAACGTGGCGCGGCTTGATACCGACTGGCCCCAAACCGGCCGACTGCACCTCGGAAACCAGTTGCTCAACAACGTCAATGTAGCGCCGGCGCCATTGGACGACGCCGGCGCGGAACTCGTCGTCGACCGACTCGACTTGCGGGAGCTGGGCCCACAGTCCCGAAAGTTCTGACACGTCGACGACGTGCTCGTCGCAGACCTTAGCGAGCCGGTCGAGGACCGTCCCGCCTTGGGACGCGATACGTGCCGCCCGTTCGGCGGCCTGATGAAGAAGCGTGATGTGGCACTCGGTGTAGAGCGTGGCCTTCGACTTGAAGTGGTAGTGGATCGCCGCCGGAGTGGCGCCACACGCGTCCGCAACGTCCTTTACCGAGACTCCGGAGTACCCCCGCTCCGAAAAGAGCCTCCGCGCCGCAATGATCAGCTGATTCTTCAGTTCGTCGTCGCCCCAAGTACCTGCCGGTGGACGACCGAGACGCTTGCGCGCGGATGATTGGATCGTGTTCATGTGTCACCTCCGATTCAACGTCGGGACAGATTACAACCGCACGGCGGCCTTCCCAACAACTGATGGGAAATCAGTTTTCCCGGTGCGCTAAGTGTAGCCGGACATCGGGATAACCGGCGGTGGACCAGCCACCGTCGACCTGGATCTCCTGCCCGGTGACATACGAGGCGGCGTCACCCAACAGGAAGCTGATGACCCCAGCCACTTCGTCTGGCGTCGCCGCCCTTGCAGCAGGGATCGCTCTCATGAACTCGTCTCGGAGTGAATCCACACCCAGCAGTCGCTCCGTCATGGGTGTCTCCGTCAGACCTGGGGAGACAGCGTTCACTCGAATGTTCTGCGAAGCCAGCTCGAGCGCGGTCTGGCGCGTGAGCATCACGACGGCTGCCTTGGAGGAGCAGTACGCCGCGCTCAGATGTGCTGGGATCGAGGCGCTGATCGAGGCGACGTTGACAATGCGACCTCCGCGATCGCGGCTCCGCCAGTGTCGCGCGGCCGCCCTGGTCATGAGGAAGACGCTCGTGAGGTTGAGGGCCAATACGTGGTTCCACTCCGCGAGCTCGAGGTCGGTAATTGCCGCGGCGCGCGACCCACCGGCTGCGTTTACCACAGCATCGGCTGGCCCCACCTCGCGGTCGCACCAGGCGAAAAGACCGTCGATGGCCGATTCAGATGTCACATCGGTCGCACGATAGCTGGTCGAGTTGCTGGCGTGGTCTGCCGGTTCGTTGACGTCAGCCACGACGACTGCGGCTCCGGCCCGAGCAAGCAACGATACACAGGCCGCCCCGATCCCGGACGAACCGCCGGTTACGATGATGGTCTTGTCCGAGAAAATCCCCGGCTCGATGGCGTTAGAGGTAGAGGTCACGGATTTCATCCTTGCGGCCGAGCAGCGTCTCCGCGTCGTCGACGAGCTCAAGCTTGCCGCGACGCATGACGGCGCCCCGATCGGATCGCCGCAGCACCGCGTCGATATGTTGCTCGACGACGATCGCGCCGAGCCCGTCCTGGCGACTAGCCTGCGCAATGACGTCGAAGATCCGCCGTACCACCATCGGTGCCAATCCGAGTGACAGCTCGTCGGCTAGGAGCACACGAGGCTTGCGCGCCAAGGCTCTCGCCACCGCCAACATCTGCTGCTGCCCACCGGACAGCAGGCCCACCTGCCGCTTCAGGTGCGGTTCGAGCTCGTCGAAGTACGATAAGGCCGATTCCGGCTTGAGGCCGGCCGCTCGGAGGTTGTCCAGCACCGTGAGGTTCATGAACACGCAACGCTCCTGCGTGACGAATGACAGTCCCGACCGTGCGCGAACGTGGAGCGGACTGTCGACGCGTCGACCCAGCAGCTCAACCGTTCCCGCGCGTGGTTTGATCGCGCCGGCGAGTGCGAGCAAAGCGGTCGTTTTTCCGGCCCCGTTCGCGCCCAGCAGGGCGATGGTCTCGCCCTCATGCACGTCAATCTCAAAATCGCGCACGAAGCTCTTCGGCCCATATCCCGCGCTGATTCCGCGAGCAGAAAGCACCAATGCGGCGCTCATCCCGTCACCTCTTTCTTCTCAGCCTCGTCCGAGGTACCCAGATAGCTCTCGATCACGGCAGGGTCGGATCTGACTTCATCGGGAGTTCCCGAGGCTACGACCTCTCCTCCTCGGAGCGCGGTCACACGATCGCTGACGCTCATGACGAGATCGACGTCATGTTCGATCAGCAACACTGCGAGTCCAGCATTCTCGACGAGCCGTCTGATCAGCGCCTTCAGTTCGGCGGTCTCCACCTCGTCCAGGCCCGCAGCCGGCTCGTCCAGCAACACCACGTCCGCGTCCGTGGCAAGTGCGCGAGCAATGGCGACCAGGTGACGGGTTCCGTAGGTTAGGTCACTGATCTTGTGCTGGAGGTGAGCTTCCAGCTCGAGGAAGCGGATTGCCTCGATGGCTGAAGCAGACAGTTCCGCTCGGCGGGGGAGGAAGAGATCTCTGAGCACGCTGGGGCGGCGCGAGATCTCGGAGGCAACCAGGATGTTGTCGTAGACGGTCATGTCGTCGAACAGCTCGAGGTTCTGGAATGAGCGTCCGATACCCGCCCGTGCCCGCTTCTCGGGCGAGAGCCTGGTCAACGTCCTGCCGCCCAACAAAAGTTCTCCTTTATCCGGCTTGGTGAAGCCGCTGATCACATCCAGCAACGTGGTCTTGCCAGCGCCGTTGGGCCCGATCAGTCCGTGAACCGTTCCTGCGGCGACGGTGAGGGAGACGTCCGTCAGCACGCGCGACCCGCCGAAAGCCTTCGATACGGAATCGATCCTGAGGGTCGACCGCGCGCGGACCGTCTGCTGCGGAGCTGCAGCGGGAAGAACGAACGCATCACTTTTCCGCGGGCGCTGAAGTCGAGCGCGCACCAAGGTTCCGAGATCACGGAAGACGGAGACCACGCCGTCGGGGTTGAGGAGGATGGTGATGAGCAGGAGGAGGCTGCTCACGAGGGGGAGCCATGCGAACTGATCGTTGTAGATAGTCGCGATGAGCTGGTTGCCCAGCCCGCCCGGCGCGAAGATCGACCCGACGAGGGGTCCGACGAGGTAACCGACACCCCCGATGACCACCCAACCGAGCTGGTAGATGGACTCGAGTGGGGCGAAGTTCGTGGACGAGACCGCCGTCGACCTGAAGGTCAGCAACACACCGCCGACCGCGGCGATGAACGAGCTGAGCAGAAACGCCTTGGTCTTCGCCGACCGCACACTTATGCCGAGCGAGGCAGCCGCACGCTCATTTCCACGGATGGCGAGGAGGTGACGTCCGAACTGACCCCGTCGTGCGTTCCCGACCAGCACCAACGTCAGGGTGATCATCACCAGAGCGAACGTGATGTATGCACGCGGATCGATAAGTGCCGAGAGATCGATCCCGAAGAACGACGGAGGCGGCACCACGATGACCTCGCTCCGACTGAATAGAACCGCGAACAGCAAGATGTTGAAGCCGAGCGTGAGGATCGCCAGACTCGCTCCGCGCATGCGTTGTGCCGTCAGCGCCAGGAGGTAACCAGCGGGCAGTGCCGCGAGCCCGCCCAGGAGAAGCAGCAGCGGGAACGGCATGTCATACCGGCTCGCCAGCTGAGCTGCGACCACTGCGCCGATGCCGGCCATGGAGAACTGGGCCAAGGACAGCTGACCGGCATAACCGGTGACCACGACCACGGAAAGGAGAGGGAGAACGATCAGGGAACTCGTCAAGAGGGCCTGATTCCACTCAGGCGAGAATCCGGCCCATACGAGAACCACCAGACTGGCGAGTATCCCGACTGTCGGAAGGGGACGAATCAGACCCGACCCCACGGATGGCAACTTGGTCCCGACGACACCGCGGGACACCACCGACTGCCCTCGCAGCAGCATGAGGACCACGAGGATCGCGAACGTCACCATGGTGCTGACGCCTCGCGCGTCGGAGTATGACGAGACCGTCGACTGCGCGACCCCGATGAACACTCCCAAGATCATCGCGAGCGGGATCGACACCAGCCCACCGCCCAGCGCCGCCGCCAGGACCGGGACGAGCAGTCCGACGAAGCTCAGCAGACTAAGCCCACTCAAGGGAGCGGTCAACGCCCCCGCCAGCCCTGCCAGGGTGCCGCCGATGAACCACGTCGTCACAGACACGCGGTTCGCGTTGATGCCCAGCGTGGCAGCGCCCATAGGGTTTGCAGCGGCAGCCGTAGTGGTGATCCCGAAGGTGCTGTACTTGAAGAACGCCCACAGCACGACGGTGATCACGACGCCGACGACCAACAGCAACAGCCTATCGCCGCCCACGAACCGGTCGTCCCAGAGGCCGACCGGATCAGCAGGGAGCATCGTCTTGGCGTTGCGCGCATCGCTGCCATAGACGAGCAAGAGCGTCGACTGAATTACGCCGAGGACGGCCGTCGAAGCGATCAGCTGGGTCAGCGGGGAGGCATTGGTCAGTGGCCTCATGACCGCGAACTCGATCGCCAGCCCGGCGACCCCGGTGGCAACGGCCGCGACGAGAACGGCGACGAGCGTTGGCATCCCCCAGGACGAGAGCGTGTAGTAGAGGTACGCGCCGAGGCTCGCCTGGGCAGCGTGGGCGAGGTTGAGCACACCCGTACCGCGGTAGACCACGACGAGGCCCACTGCCAGCAAACCGATGATGGCGCCGGGCCCGACTCCGAGCAGGGCGAAGAAGAAGAAATCTGACATTGACCGTTCCTGGGGTGAGGGCGGGGCCGGCCCTGAGGACCGACCCCGCCAGCGGCGCTAGTTGGAGACGAACGGGTTGAAGAACTCCAGTGGCTCGAACCCTCCGTTGGTGATCTTGCTCGGGAACGCGACTGGGGTGACCAGGCGCGGGTACTCCTTCAGAGGACCCGGCTTGTCGAACGAGAGGGAATCGACCCACATGAACTTGTGATCCTTCAAACCTTGGAAAGCCTGCAGGACGGACTCTCGCGTAATCGGTCCGTCGATTTTCTCGGCGACCTGGGCGAAGAGGTGCACGGAGGCCCAGGCACGCATCCCGACACCCGCAATAACCTTCTCCTCCGGGGCGTACTTCTTCATCGCCTCGTTGTAGGCCTTGGCCGTGTCGTTCGTCGGAGCGGTGGACGGGATACCGTTGACCACGTAGTTGCCCTCGACGCTCTTGGGCCCCGCCTCGGCGATCAGGGCCGTCGAGACACCGCCGTCACTCATCACGGTCTTGAGGTCCGAATTCGTGGACGCCAACGTCTTCCACAGCGCAAGGTTCTGGGTCTGTCCCATTCCTGAGACGATCGCCTCGGCGCCTGCATCGCGAGCCTTCGCGAGGTACCCGCTGTAGTCCGTGGCCTCCACGGGGACCACTATCGTCTGGACGATCTCCCCGCCAGCGGCCTGCGCGCCGGACTTGAAGAATTCCTCCAGGTGACCGGCGGTGTTGTTGTCCGTGAGGAAGACCGCAATCTTGCTTGCATGAAGGTACTTCTTCGCGACCGCCGGCATCGCTGCGTACCCTGGAACACCCGTGTCCATGAGGAAGCTCGACGTGCTCAACGTGTCCTCAGCCGTCACGGCGTCGGGCCCGATGTTCGCGAGCTTCGCTGCCTCCAGGATGGGGTTGATCTGGCCACCGAAGAGCGAGAAGCCGCCGACCAAACCAACATACTTGTCACCCTGCGCGGCCGCTTGGGCGCACTTGATGGCCGTGTTCGGGTCGTTGGCCTCGTTGCATGTCGTCAGCTTCAGCTCTCGCCCGTTGACACCGCCGGCGGCGTTGATCTCCTTGACCGCGGCCTCGGCAGACGTCTTCATAAACGGCAGGGAGGTGCTTGGCCCTTGCACGTCAGTGAGCTGGTAGAGCTCGATCGGCCCATCTTGGTTTGCATTCTTGGATCCGTTAGCCGATCCACATCCAGCGGTGAGGAACAGCGCCGCTATTACAGCCACGCCGGCAAGTCGTCGATTCACTGACACTCCTATTGTCTCGGGCACCCCCTGGGCGAGCCTTGATCTGCCCAGGCCAAGCACCACCAATTAACTAACTGATGTAAAGATAGTTTGGAAGGCGTGTGACGTCAACCATATCTTTTGTAGCTCGGGCGTGATTGAAAGCCTTGCCCTCAGCGGCCAGACGCACCAGCAATGGAGCCGGCTCCCATTCGGCCGGCGTGAACCGGCATAACTGCGACAGCACGGTATCCAGTCCGACAGTGTCGGCGTACAACATAGGACCGCCACGATGCCTTGGGAAGTCGCACCCGGACGTGTACACCACGTCGATATCGGAGGCACGGAGGGCAATGCCCTCTTCGAGTATCCTGGCTCCCTCGTCGGCCAGTGCGAAGATCAACCTTTGCACGATCTCGTCGGGCTCGAAGGTCCGCGATAATGTTTGATTCCTCTTGTGGAAGGAGGCCAGCGGCCAGTCGACCACCGGGCTCGGCATCGCGTCGCGACGTCCCTGCTCGTAGTCATACCAACCCGCACCGGTCTTCTGACCGAAACGTCCCATCTCGCATAGTGTGTCGGTGATCTCGTCGCGCCGGGCATCCGGCTGCTCGGCGTAATGGCGCTTGCGGATCGCCAAGACGATGTCATTTCCTGCCAGGTCGGCCATTCGGAAAGGTCCCATCGCCAGACCGAAGTCCTCCATTGCGGAATCGATCTGGATCGGCGTGGCCACGCTTTCGAGGAGGTCCCTGGGAGCGAATGAATATTTTGCAAGCATGCGGCTACCGATGAAACCTTCGCATACACCCGATACCACAGCCGTCTTACCGACCCGCTGCCCGACTGCCAGCGCGATTGCCAGCGCGATTGCCAACACGTTGTCCGCGGTCTTGATTCCACGCACCACCTCGAGCAAGGCCATGACGTTCGCGGGACTGAAGAAGCGCATGCCCAGTACGTCCGCCGGTCGGGTCGTGATCGCGGCGATCGCGGCGACGTCGAGGGTTGAGGTGTTGGACGCGAGGATCGCTCCCGGCTTCATCATGTCATCGAGTTGGGTAAGGACCGCCCGCTTGACGTCCATGTCCTCGAATACGGCCTCGATTACCAGGTCGCAGTCGGCTATGTCTGCGTAGTTCAGCGTCGGCGACAGCAACTTCATCCGCTGGTCTGGTACGTCTGAGGTGAGCTTCCCCTTGTCGACCTGCGCCTGATAGTTCCGTCGAATGACGCCGATCCCACGTTCGAGTGCTTCTTGCTTAGTTTCTAGGATTTTCACCGGACGTCCGGCATTGAGGAAGTTCATGGCGATACCGCCGCCCATCGTTCCGGCGCCGATGACGGCGACGGTATCCATTGCGTGGGTCCGGGTTTCGCGCGGGATGTCCGGAATGTTCCGGGCGGCGCGCTCGGCGAAGAAGGCGTGCCGAAGGGCCGCCGACTGATCGGGAGCCCGACCTTACTGGAGGCCGTCGCGACACGGTGGTGCGCACCGAGAGCGGTTTCGTCCAGAGCGCGCCGGAGGTCGTAAAGGATGCCCTCGCGGGTCGCGTGGCCCAGTTCATTGACCGGAGGATTGTCGAGCCGGATGGTGGCGATTTTACCGAGGAGACTGTATTGGGTGGCCATGAGGCAGAATTTCTTTCGCTCTAGCTGGGTGGTTGGATGTGTAGGTCTGCGGTGCGGACGGCGATACGGTGAAGCGCATCAACCCCTCCGGGACTGGACATCTCCACGAGTCCCCTGCAGTTTCGAACAGCCTGCCCTCGCTCAGAGCGTGCCCGCTTCTGCGGACGGCGACCGTATTGCAGCCATTCCTCGACACGAAACGGACGCATGCACCAGACGGCGTGATCGAGGGACGTATCCTACGGTGGGCGGGGCGGATGCGGCAATCGCGCTGCGCCCAGGAGCGCCATGTCGCTGAGGTAACAGCATGAACACAGACTTGACGTTCACGTCCATGTCCATGTCGAATCCGGAGTCGACTCGTCGATCGACGCCACCTAGGTGGGACTGGCCTTGTTGACAAGTGGCATCCAGGCCTGGAGTGATCCGCTCGACGAGGCTCTCGATCCCCTCGTCGATGGCTGGGTCCGCGTGGTGGGCGATGCACGTTCCCAGGTGGGAGCTCCTCGGCCGTCAGCTGGCATACGTCAGCTTTGCGCGAGGAAATGATGCTGGTGGACGTGGCTTCCAAGAACCCGCGAGCAATCATCAGAATGATGCCATGGGAGCCGCCGATCACCAGCACCGTCTTCCCGGTGATATCGAAGAACGCCCCGCTCCCTCTCCAAGCATCAGGGGACCTCGAACAGTCAAGCGGCGCCCATGCCGCCGCCGACGCACATGGTGATGACGACGTAGCGGACGCCTCGGCGCTTGCCCTCGATCAGCGCGTGACCGGTTAGGCGTGCCCCTGTCATACCGTAGGGGTGGCCCACCGAGATGCCGCCACCGTCGACATTGAACCGTTCCGGGTCGATCCCCAGTTCGTCGCGGCAATACACGGCCTGCGAGGCGAACGCCTCGTTGAGCTCCCACAGGCCGATGTCGTCGATGGTGAGGTCGTGAGCCTTGAGCAGCTTCGGGACGGCGAACACCGGGCCGATGCGCATCTCGTTCGGCCCGCAGCCGGCCACCGCGATCCCTCGGTACAGACCCAGCGGCGTCAGCCCGCGTCGCTCGGCTTCACCGGCTTCCATGAGGACGGACGCTGACGCGCCGTCGGAGAGCTGCGAGGAGCTGCCGGTTGTGATGCTGGAGTGTGCCGTGACGGTGCCGTGGGCCAGCACCGGACGAACCCATCCAGGGTGGTGGAGGCCCGGTTGCCTTCGTCGCGGGTCAGGGTCACGTTCTTGCTGTGCACCTCCCCGGTCGCCTTGTCGGTGACCGTCTTGACGCTCGGCAGTGCGACGATCTCCCGGTCGAATCGACCGGCGTTGGTTGTCCTTCAGCGCCTCCGAGGTCGACATGGCCTGCTTCGGTGCTCGGCTTCTCCAAGCAGGTGTTCTACGCATGGAAGGCGGCCCGGTGACGGAACGGGATTGGGCCGATGCGCACCTGGTCAACGCCGCGCTGTTTGTCCACCGGGACGGCCCGGCGTTCGGTACCGGTTCATGCAGGCGAGCTGAAGGACCGTGGACTGCTGGCGTGTGAGAACCGGGTCCAGCGGTTGTGCAGCAACCAGCGGATCTTCTCCGTGTTCGCCAAGAAACGCGACCTGACAGGCGAAAGGTCGGGACCGCCGCCATCATCGGGACTGGTGCAATGCCTATCCATTGCAAACCGTCCATAGTGCACACAGATACCGACGGGAGAAAGGTGCCGGACTCTAACTGGCTACATGAGAAAACGCCCCGCCCTGGTCTCGAATCAGGGCGGGGCGAAGTCGTCGCATGAGCGCCCAACCGGCCGGGGGACCGGCGAGGCGCTGTCAATGCATACGCGACTGAAGCCGGACCGGTGGCGTGACGCCTTAGGGATTGCGTGTGACTCCCGGTCCGAAAATCAACCTTACCGACAATAAACCCGACGTTCCAGGTACGCAAGTAAGTGGAGAGCTGACTGTTAACTGTGAGTAGCCTCGTAAAGGTCATAAAAACGGCAAGATGGGTCACCGACCCGGATCCCACGGGCGACCAGGCGTCGATGGAACTCTTCGAGACCCCCACGAAGAAGGTCACGTCAGCTAGCTGTTGGAGGACGTCAGCGACCACCTGGCTGGTTCCAGCCGACGCACTGGTACTGTGCCGTCTTTGGCTGACTCAAGCACCACCGGCACGCGGGTCGTGGGCTTGATGTTCCACGCCAGTCCAGGAAGGTTCTCTGCCGCTTCTTGGACATTGAACAAACGCACCCGGTCAGCTGTCGCCCGGGCCACTACGATTCGTCCACACATGATCCCAGTCTGCACTGACCGGCAGCCAGCTGGGATGGCCAACTGGTCATCGCCTCGGGCTTGAATACGAAAGACCATCAGGGCGGCACATCAGAGCTAACTCTGCGTGAGCCATGGGCCGGGTTCGGTTGTATCAATGGAGAGCCCTCGCTTACGCCGTCTCATCTCTTCCACAGCGGCTCGGCACAGAGGCACCAGGAAAGAGACAGCAGCGATCAAATAGGCGATGAGAGACAGTGCAAGTATCGAAATGGGAACGATGAAAAAGGGACTCGACACCCTGGGCTTGGTTATGAGCACGACCACGGCAATACAGAAAAACTCGCCACCCATGAACAGATGGACGAACCCCATGAATCTTCGGAAGCGGTTGAAGTAGTACTGGCCCTTGTTGCCCATTCGGCCCGTATTGGGCGACCCTATAGGGGGTGGTGCGTTCGAACTCATTGTCCTCCCACTTTCGATTTGCGGGGGCGGCCACCAGCGCCAACCTTCAGTCTGCCACCAATAGTCCCGGACCATGCTTATCCCGACATCGTCCCGAATATCTGTGACGCGACCACACAGCCCTGAGAATGTCCCGCAAAACGTTCCGCATCCAGGGCGCTGGGATACGGCGACAACACTGACTCACACACGGCTGGGAAGGTCGGAAGCTGGTCAGTGCAGACACATTTGGCTGGCACCTACCCGTTTTTGTAAAGCCGACCCGCCGTTTCCAGCATTACCGGCAGCCAGTCGGATGGCCGCACCGGAGCGGGCTCGACCGTATTGAGCTCCTCATTGATGGAGTCAAAAAATCCTTGCCGGAAGGATAGCTGTTGGGTACCCGGATCAGCCATACCAATCCCCGGGGCCGTGGCGGTATGCCCGCCTCTGCCGGAGCGAGGGCACATCATGGGTTGTGCTCCGACACACGATGTCGCCAAGTGAGCAGTCGGCGATCCGGGAAGTGTGCGCTGCACAGCAATCCCGCGGCGGGATCCCCAGTGAAACGAGCCCCACACCATCGTCGGTCAGTCGAAACCCGCTCCGCAGACTATTCCCCTTGCGGGCAGGATTTGGACAGAGCCGGGGCGCGGTCGGCCGGCTCTATGCGGGTCCATTCACCATCCGACTTGCGGAACACTCGATCCCTGGCGGCAACCCGTGCTCCGGCAATGCTGCTCGCCGGTGTCGACTTGCGCTTACGTCGTGATGCCTATTTGGCTTCGCTACCTTACCCGCGCTAGCACGGTATCGACGGCCCGCGCCAACTCGTCTTCGACGTCGGTCCAGTCACGGCTCAGCTCGCGCGCAAGGCGTGGAAAGCGGTCCAGGATGGCGCTAGATAGCCAGGCCGGCAGCTGCTGGGTCTCGGGTGTCGGCGATGGGCTGAGGGTGGCAAATGCGCGCGCCAATGAGTCGAGCAGAAGTGCGATGTGCATTGGATCGGGAACCGCGCCCCGGTCGAGATTGAGCAGAAGCGAATTCATCCAGTGAAGCCGATTCGGATGACGGGGCATGCCGCTTACTTGGACATCAGCCAACCATCTATGGTGCACATATCGCAGCCACAGTTCGCGGACCCATATTTGCGCCCCCTTTTTCCAGTCTTGGTCGTCGAGATTCGGCGGCGGGCCAATCGCCTGATCCGTCATCAGATCAATTAACGCGTCCTTCGAATCAACATACCGATAAAGGGCAGTTGTCGTCAGCTCAAGCCGGTTGGCCAATTTCGCCAAGGACACCGAGGGCAAACCCTCGACATCAGCCAGCCGACAGGCGGCAGTGGTGACTTCCCGAACGGTGAATCGAGCCTGCGGTCCTCGCTTCGCCGGATCCGCAACCCCCCATACCAACCGCAGTGTTCGATCATCAACCCGTTGACTGTGCATGATGTTCACAGTACAGTACAAAACTGTGAACACCATAAACAGTAAAAATGAAACAGTTCTCATTACCGGCGCATCATCTGGACTGGGCGCTCGAACGGCTCAGCTCCTTGTTGACCGCGGCTATCGGGTAGCTGGTGCAGCTCGTCGAATCGACTTGGTCAAGAAAATGCCCAACGTTGTCCCCATCCATCTGGATCTCACCGACGAAGCAAGCATCAGCGACGCAGCGCAGGAGGTCGAGGCGGAATGTGGGCCTATCGGCGTCCTCATCAACGATGCCGGCTACGGAGAATTTGGATCAATCGAGGAAACCCCCATCGCCCAAGCGCGACGTCAGTTCGACGTGAATGTATTCGGTCTTGCCTCCCTCACGCAGCGAGTCATGGGCCCGATGCGCGAAGCGGGCAGGGGCCGAATCGTGAACGTTTCGAGCCTTGCCGGTGAGTTCAGTTCACCCCTTGGAGGCTGGTACCACGCATCGAAATTCGCCCTCGAAGCGCTCTCGGACAGCCTGCGAGCGGAACTTCGGCCTTTTGGAATCGACGTAACCGTGGTTCAACCCGGACCAGTGCGAACCGCCTGGCACGAGGAGGCAATGCGGTCGCTGGAAGCTTCCTCCGGCGATGGACCCTATAGGGATATGGCGGCCGCCGTGGCTAATTATCACCGCAGAATACAAGGAAAGAGCATTACAAGTGATGTCGATTCAGTGGCCGCGGTGCTAGTGGAAGCAGCTACAACGGAGCACCCTCGCACGCGTTACCGGGTCGGGCGCGGATCCTCGACGGCTGTGGCCATAAGCCGACTGCCCGACCGGATGTTTGACGCGATGACTCGGTCGCAGTTCGGCATTCAATGAGCCCACGAGGTGGTGGTGCAACGCCCTCGCCCAAGTGCTTCTGACGGACGGGCGTTTACGCTTGGACGGTCTCCTGATGCGAGGTCGCCGACGCTCCGCCCGGCACCAAATTCGATTCCCGACAGGTTCCCCTTACGGGCGCTCAATGACGTGTTGACTTCGCAAATAGCTGGATCTCTCCTTTGCAATATTAAGCTGACTGGGTGAACACCTGCCTCAGCCCAAAGTGTACGTATTCCGTCTTCTGAAGCGTTCCGTAGCAACGCAGTTCCTCCCAAAGGCGCTTGAAATGGCGTAAGGAAACCGTGCGGCTACTCAACGACAAACCGGGCAGAACAGGCACTTTCTACAGAGAATGATCAAGGATGTTACCAGCACGTACATTGGGCGGATTTCGGGTGCTTCCATGGAGGGGCCGGCATTAGCGACGGCGACGAGCTGATCGTCAACCGCGCCCTGGAACCCAAGGACGGAAACAAAGTCGTGGCGGTGCTGGATAGGGAGCTGACAGTCAAAAGGCTGAGCATCACCTCTACTGGCGTGGTGCTGCAAGCCGCGAACCCTGATCACCCGGACATCCGGATACCGGAGCTGAGCTCCCTGAATATCTGGGGACTGGCACTGTGGCGCTTCACCACCTCCCGTAGAACCTGCCACCATGGAGCAAGTCCAAGAGGCGTTCGACCCGTCGCTGGAAAACGCGCATTGGTTGTCTTGAGCAACAATGACGATTGCGTGGTCACCAGGACAGCCGAAGCCAAGGCCCTGGGAATCCAAATGGGCGAACCCTGGTTCACGCTTGCACCCAGGGCCAAAGCGTGGAACCTGGTCGTCAAGTCCCGCAATTACGAGCTGTACGGTGACATATCCCAGAGGGTCATGATCCTCCTGGGAAGGTTCGGCCACGAAGTCGAAATCTATATTCTGTACCCTAAAACCTATTGTTGGAAGGCTGACTGGCTGATCCTTCACTGGAGTTGATCTCGAGAGAGTGGCTTGCGCTGTGTGCGACTCAGCGGCACTTCTCAGCGAAGTTTTCCAAAAGATTGGCAGCCCCAAAGAAGCCTTCAGGGGCCGTCATCCATCGCAAAAAGAACCGCCCGCGACCAGATCCGAGTGGCCATCTACCTACGCAAGCAGCAATTCCCGCCGTCAACGATGTCCCGACACATCTGTCAACGATGTCCTGAAACCGGACACCACCATCACCGCCAATCGGCAAGGCCCCCGCTCCCCCTTGTTTATAAGGGAAGTAGAGGCCTTTGCTTTGCCCGGAATGGGCTAGTTGGCAAAGAATTGGCAATGCTTTCCTGCAGCGCGCTCTCCCAGCTGCCAGCCGTTCCCTAGGTAGACGGACATCCTGAGATGAACCGGCCGGAACCCTGGCACTTCAGGCCTGAACCGAAAAGTAGTACCATATCTTGTACAACTAGGAGGATGTCATGGCAATCACCACAAGCGAGGCCCGGCGCGACCTCTTTGGCCTCATCGAGCGCGTCAACCTCGATCAGACCGAGGTCGAGATCACGTCCCGGCGTGGATCTGCCGTGCTGATGTCCAAGGACGAGTTCGACGCCCTCGTGGAGACCAGCTACCTGCTGCGCAGCCCCGCGAACGCCCAGCGCCTGCTCTCCGCTCTCAGCTCAGCCCGTGAGGGCAACGTTGCCGAACATGGGCTCATCGCCCCTTGAACGGGCGCAAACTCGCGTGGACAACCGAAGGGTGGGAAGACTACCTGTACTGGCAGACCCAGGACAGGAAGACCCTTAAACGCATCAACACCCTCATCGAGGACATCCTCCGAGATGACCCGTTCGACGGGATCGGTAAACCGGAGGCATTGAAGCACGCCCTAGCCGGCGTCTGGTCGCGGCGCATCGACGAGGCCAACCGGCTGGTCTACATCGCCGACGACAAGTACGTCACCATCCTGCAAGCCCGCTACCACTACTGACCCGGGCCATGGCTCGGTCCCTGAAGCCCAGACGGCAGAGCACCGATCTTCAGGCTTTGCGCGTCCTGGCCTAGGAGCACTCCACCGGAACTGTCACTGTTGACGGCGCAGCCCAGCTTAAGTTGCTGTCCCATAACGACCAGGAGTTCCTAATCGCCATCCAGATCAGCGTCCAGCCATTCATTGTAAAACTCAGCCGGAGATGTCATCGGCGTCCTGTCGTGCGCGGGGCGCGGCCACCAGCGCCAACCTTCAGTCTGCCACCAATAGTCCCGGACCATGCCTATGCCGAGATCGCCCCGAATATCTGTGAGGGGACCACACAGCCTGGAGCGTGTCCCGCAAAACGTTCCGTATCCAGGGCATTGGGATACGGCAACACCACTGAGTCACACACGGCCGGAAGCCCTCGCGGCTGGTCGGTGCAAACACATGTGGCCTGCCCTACCCGTTTCCATAAAGGCGAGCTACCGTTTCCAGCATTACCGGCAGCCATTCGGATGGGAGTACCGGGGCGGGCTTAAACGTATTGAGCTCCTCATTGATGCGGTCGAAAAAATCCTTGCCGGAAGGACAGCTGTCGGGCACCCGGATCAGCCATACCCATCCCCGGGGCCGCGCCGGTATCCCCGCCTCGGCCAGGTATTCGTCGATGGAGTCATCGACCAGCACGCGGTCGGCGCGCGAGAACGGTTCCTCGGAACTCGCGGAGAATCCAGCCCGTTCCACTGTGACCATCACGGTCCGTCCCTCGTCAGCTAATGGCCGCCGGGCCAGGTCGCCGCCGGCCGCCCAGCCGATCATGGCGCCCCAACCGTTCTCATCCAGCACGGCCCAACGGTCCGATCCCTTCTCAATGACTGTTGCGTCAGCCCACATCGTGCCTCCTTTTTCGGTGACTCTACGCGAGTGCGCCCCGTCAGTGGACCGGCGAGGCGCACCCGCGGTTGGTTTAGCATCCCGAGGTCCCGCGTCCGACATTTCATCGCGTGGATGAGTTCTTCGGTCACATCGTTCCAGACCAGCACCACGAGCTCCAACAACCGACCTCCCGTATCGAACCCGAGCCGAAGAAGCGGCGTGGGTCTCCATCGTCCAGCGGCACTAAGACGAGCGGCCACGAAGCCGCCTCGATCCCATCCTCGTCGCTGACCCGGTGCTTGCGGGCGGAGCCGCGAATGATCATGTGGTGGTGCTGCGTGTTCTGCTTGCGCCCAGGTCGACAGTGCAGCGCGGAACGCCTCGGAACCGTTCAGGTGCTCGGTCTCAGCACGCGCCATGACTGCCGCAAGCTCCTCGGTGGTCAACCGCACGGGGACGACCAGGGACGCCTGTGCGCCCCGGGCGGGACGCCCCATCCGAGTCTTCAGTGTTTCGACGTCGTAGCCCGCCTCGGCTTCCTCGACCCACTCGTCGATCTCGGCCTTCGAGACTGGCTGCCCGTGCATCTTTCGCTCCATACAAACAATCGCATTACGAATTGGAGCCTCTCAGGCAGCCAACCCTTCTCAGCCTTCACCGAAAGTACTTGACAAAATGGAAACTACTTTCATATTCTGGTCAATCAACCACCAACAAGAGGCCCCACCATGAACCAGAACGAGACGACGGACACGCCGTCGCCGGCGCAGGCGCAGGCACTCCTGGCCAGGGCCGATTCGATCGGCGCCACATCGACCAACGCCGCGGCGTGGCCGGTGGCCCTGCTCTTCACCAGCCTGGCGATCCTGGGTTCCATGCTGATGATCGGCCTGCAGATCGTCTCGGTCACCGGGTACGGAGCACCGCTGCTGGCCACGTCCGTGGGTATCTGGGCCACTGCGACTGCCTGCATCTGGCCCATGTTCCAGCGGTCGACCAAGGCCGGGTACACCAAGCGGTTCCTGACCTCCCTGATTGCCTACCTCGTCCTGTACGCGGTTGCGCTGGGCGTGGGAGTGAGCTTCTTCCGCGATGGCAACCTGTGGTTCTACATACCCGCCGCCATTGTCCTGGCCGGCGTCGGTCTGGCCGCAGCGTTCCGCGAACTGCGCGCATGACCACGTCCCCGGAGCATCCCCGGCACAGGCTCAATGAGCTCATTCACTCACCGGTCCGCTTTTCCATCATGGCTGCGCTGGCTGGTGCGGAATCTCTGGACTTCAAGGACCTCCGCGATGCCATCCAGATCAGTGATTCCCTCCTCAGTAAGCAACTGGCCGTGTTGGAAAAGGCCGGCTACCTGACGATCAAGAAGAGATTTGTCGGGAAAATGCCGCGAACCTCGGCGAGCCTGACCCCGGACGGACGCGACGCCTGGACCGGACACCTGCAGACCCTGCGGGACATTGCGGGCGGCTAAGGCGCTGTGATCTCCCACAAACTCGGCACGCGAAGGAACGGCATGTATTCGTGCCACCCCAAGAAGAATGAAAACACGGCATGGATGAGTGGGGCGGACAAGGCGGCAAGCACCAGGTACGCGGCCGTGCCCTTCCAGGCCATCCGGAAAACTAGGGGCGGCAGCAGGATTGTGGCGAGCGCGGGCAACGGGTAGTAAATCCACCACGGCAGGCCCAAGAGCAGCCCGTATTTCCCAAACAGCATGCCGGCGACCACAACGGTGAACGACACCGCGGCCACGGCCACCATCCGCCGGCGGAAGGCCGCCCGCCCGAGAACCAGGCGAAGGAGCAAGACGAACTCGACAAGCGATGCCGCAATCATGACAGGAAAGCGCCAGTCCGTTCCCATCCATCCCCCAAATATTCGTTCGGCGCCGCTACCTGCTGCGCCGCCATCCCCGCATCTTCTCGGGTCAGCGCATTCTAGTTCACAGGCCGAGGCTCCCCGGCCATAAGGGAAGCGGGCCGCTTGCCGATGAGAACGACAAGAATTGACGTTCCTTAGCCATCGTAAGACACAGGGAGCATTCAGGAAACACCCAGATAATTCGGGGACGGGGGCCAGACGATGGAGGCATGTCTCTTTCCCTCCCCGCTGCCGGCCCCGCCCCGCTGACCCGCCCCGGCGGCGAGCCGATCCGGGCTTTGGTGGTCGATGACGAACCCGAGCTGGCCGACCTCATGCGGCTGGGGTTGAAGCTGGCCGGCTGGACCACGGCCGTCGCGCACGACGGCCACGCCGCGCTCCGCACGGCCCGGCAATTCCGCCCCGACGTGCTGGTGCTCGACGTCATGATGCCCGGCATGGACGGCGTCGAGCTGCTCGGGCGTCTGCGCACCATCTACCCGCAGATCCCGGCCCTGTTCCTCACGGCCAAGGACGCGGTGGAGGACCGGCTGACCGGGCTGACCGCCGGCGGCGACGACTACGTGACCAAGCCGTTCAGCATGGAGGAGGTGCTGCTGCGCCTGCACCGGATCGTCCAGCGGGCCGGCGTCACGGCGCCAATTTCCAGCGAGCTGACCGTGGGGGACTTGGTCCTAGACCGGGCAACCCGGGAGGTGTCCCGCGCCGGCACCGCCATCCCGCTCACCACCACCGAGTTTGAGCTCCTGCAATTCCTGATGGAAAACCCCCGCCATGTCATGAGCAAGAGCCGCATCCTGGAGCGGGTCTGGGACTACGACTTTGGCGGACAGAGCAACATCGTGGAGCTGTACATCTCCTACCTGCGCAAGAAGATCGACGCCCGCCGCGACCCCATGATCCACACCGTCCGCGGCGCCGGCTACGTCATCAAGCCATGCGTTTGACCGGCCGCCTGCGGGCCGCGGCCAGGCGGGTCCTCGAGCCGGGTTTGTGGCATTTGCGCACCCGCCTGGTGGCCATGATGATGGCGCTGCTCACCGTCATCTGCGTCCTGGTCGGCATGGTCAGCTACACCGCCATGAGCGTGTCCCTCAACGGCCAGGTCGACTCCCAGCTGCGCGAGGCCGCGGTGCGCACCAACCAGTTCAACGCGAACCCGCCCGACGGGCCCGCCACCAACCCGCGCGACCCCCTGAACGCGCGGGCCACCGGCCCGGGCCAGCTCAACGCCATCCTCAGCGGCGGCTACCTGGTGACCGGCGGCATCCTCTCCCCCACCGGCACCCGCCAGCAGCTCACCAATGCCGATGCCCAGATCCTGGCCGGCCTGCCCGCCGGCGGCGTCCTCGCCGACAAGTCGCTCTCGATCGGTGACTACCGCCTCCAAGCAGTCGGGATTCCCAACGGGAACATCCTGATCACCGGGCTCCCCCTGGGCGCCGTGGAGCGCACGCTGACCCGGCTGGTGCTCACCATTGTGCTGGTCTCCCTGGGGGGCCTGTGCGTGCTGGGCCTGGCCGGGACGTTCCTGATCCGGCGCAGCATGAAGCCGCTGGAACAGCTCTCCGGCGTGGCCACCAAGGTGGCGCATTTGCCGCTCGACGCCGGAGAGGTCGCCCTGAGCGTGCGGGTCCCGGACAGTGCCGCCCGCCCGGGGACGGAGGTGGGCAATGTGGGGCATGCGTTCAACAGCATGCTGGAGAACGTCGCCCACGCCCTCCAGGCCCGCCAGCGAAGTGAAACCAAGGTGCGCCGGTTCGTCGCCGACGCCAGCCATGAGCTGCGCACGCCGCTGACCGCCATCCGCGGCTACGCCGAGCTGTTGCAAATGACGGAAGATTTGACCCCGGACGGCAAGACCTCCCTGGGTCGGGTCACGGCCCAGTCACTGCGCATGGGCCGGCTGGTGGAGGACCTGCTCACGCTGGCCCGGCTCGACGACGGCCGGCCCCCGAAGCTGCATGCGCTGGACGTCATGCCGCTGGTGGTGGAGGCGGTCAGCGACATTCGGGTGGGCGCGCCCGGCCACCACTGGACCTTTGACGTCCCGGATGGGCCGGTGACGGTCATGGGCGACGACGGCCAGCTCAAGCAGGTGCTCCTGAACCTGCTCGCCAACGCCGGCAAGCACACCCCCGAGGGGACCACCGTCGCCGCGTCGGTGGCGTACAACGGCGACGGGGCCGTCGTCGTGCGCGTCACCGACGACGGCCCGGGCATTGACCCGGACTTCCAAGAGACCATCTTCGACCGCTTTTCCCGCGCCGACCAGGCCCGCTCCGGCAGCGGCGGCAGCACCGGGCTGGGGCTGAGCATCGTCCAGGCGATCATGAGCGCGCACCACGGCAGCGTCGCGGTCACCAGCCGACCGGGCGAAACCTGCTTCACGCTGCGCCTGCCCGCCGCGACGACCCCGCCGGCGGTGGCACCGGCACTGTCACCGTCGGCACTGTCACCGTCGGCACAGGGTCAGGCCCCGGATCGGAACCGCCCGCATTCCTCGATAAGCTAGAGGCTCCAGCATTTTGGTGGAGTCCGGCCGTCGAAGGGAGTCAGATGCGAGTCAGCGCGTCTCCCTTCCGGCTGCTGCGCACCGTCCTCGTCGGCGCCACGATCGTCGGCCTGGCCGCCGGCGCCCACTTGGCCGCGGGCGGACACCTGCCCGCGCCGGGCATCATGGCGGCACTGGTGTCCCTGCATGTGCTGTGCTCCACCGTGGCCACGACGTTCCGGCTGACGCTGCCGGTCATGACCGGCCTGCTGGCCACCAGCCAACTGGTGCTGCACCAGGCCTTTGACTCGCTGTCCGTCGGGATTGCCGCGCCGGCCGCAGGCCTGTCCGCGGGCGGCACCATGAGCGGCCACTCCATGGCATCCCACGCGGATCCGGCACTGCTGCTGCACGCCGCGGCCTCCCTGGCGCCCGCCGGCCACGCCGACACGTCCGGCTGGATGCTCGCCGCCCACGTGGGGGCAACCCTGGCCACGGCATTTTTGCTCGCCCGGGGCGAGGCCGCCCTGTGGGCGCTGGCCGCCTGGCTCCGGCCGCTCTGCCGCGGCGCCGCCGTCGTGGCGCCCCTGCCCGCCCGGCAGTCCCGGCCGCCCGCAGTTCCGGCCCCGCTGCCGCGGCTGCCGTGGGGCAATATCCGCCCGGACACCCGCCGCGGCCCGCCGAGCGCCCGGGCCGTCCTCGCCTAGCACCCTTCGAAAAATTCGCGGGGTGTTCCCTCCCGTCATTTTGCGCTTTTTGGCGCGCTCGAAAGGTTTCTTCATGCGTTTGTCCCGCACTCTCAAGTCCACCCTCGCCCTCGGCGCCACCGCCGGCCTCATGACCCTGGGGCTCGGCGCCGCGTCCGCCCACGTCGAGGCCACCCCCTCCGAAACGGCCGCCGGTTCCTACTCGCTGGTGACGTTCTCCGTCGGCCACGGCTGCGACGGCTCCGCCACCACCAGCCTGAAAATCACCTTGCCGCAGGAGGTGAACAGCGCCACCCCCACGGTCAACCCGAACTGGTCCATCAGCGAGTCAACCGAGACGTTCAGCACCCCCCGCGTGCTTGCCGACGGCAGCAAGATCACCCACCGCACCAGCGCCATCACGTACACCGCCAAGACGCCGCTCGACGCCCACCAGCGCGACACGTTCACCCTGTCGCTGCAGGTGCCCGACGCCGCCGGGAAGACGCTTTACTTCCCCACCCTGCAGAGCTGTGAGAAGGGCACCACCGACTGGAAGGACATTCCCGCCGCCGGGCAGGGCGAGGACAGCGTCAAGGCGCCCGCCCCGTCCCTGGCCGTGACCGCCGCCGCCGCGACGACCGGGCACGGCCACGGTGCCGGGGATGCCGCGGGTGCCGCAGCATCCGACCAGGCCTCCGCCGACACCGCCGGCGCCTCCTGGCCGGCCTGGACCGGCCTAGGCGCCGGGCTGGCCGGGCTCGTGCTGGGCGGGCTCGCCTTCCTGCGCACCGGGCGCACCGGACGCACCGGGCGCACCAAGGCGTAGCCTCCGTCCGGTGAGGGGCCGCCCCGGCGGGCCCCTCACCGGCCGCCCTGGCGGGCCCCTCACCGGCCGCACGGCCGGGGGCCGGGCGGATTGCCCGGCGCCGCGCCGCCGGTGAGAGTTGACTCGGGCAATCATGCGCGAAAAGGTGAAGCCATGACGGCTCACCAGCGGCAATCCCCGGTCCATCGGGGCACTCGCCGCGCATCCATGTCCCCCGCCTCCTCGCCCCGCGACAAAAAACGGGCACCGGGCCGGGCCGGGGCGCTGGCACTGGCGGCCGTCGTCCTGGGCGCGGGCGTCGCCCTGACCGGATGCGGGCCGTCGACGTCGGCCGCGGTCACCACCGCCCCGGCGAGCACCGGCGGCGTCGCAACCCCCACGACACCCGGGACGACGCCGTCGAACACGTCCAGTGAAATCGCACCAACGGCCCAGGCGGCGCTGTGCACGGCCGCCATGCTGTCCGCCAGCCTGGACGACACGGGCGGCGGCGCCGCGGGCAGCATCTACCTGAAACTGATCGTGACGAACAAGTCCGCCGCCACCTGCCTCCTCGACGGGTACCCGGGCGTCTCCCTCGTCAAGGCCGGCCCGGACACGCCGCTCGGCGCCCCGGCCGACCGCGACGCGAAGGCGCCCTCCAGCGGCCCCATCGCCCTGGCCCCGGGCCGCAGTGCCACCGCGGTCCTGCAGTATTCGCAGGCCGGGAAATACCCGAACTGCCGGCAGGTGCAGGCCGACTCGATCATGGTCTATCCGCCCGGCGCGACGGACCGGTTGGTGATTGCCCGCCCGCTGACGGCCTGCAACAATGCCGGCGACCATCTGCTCACGATCGGCGCCTTCCAGCCCTGACCCGCCGAGCCGGCGGTACCGGCCGGCTACGGGGCGGCCGGCTACAGGCTGCGGGGAGGGTCCGGCTCGTATTCCTCAAAGAACCCGATGAATTCGGGGTCACTGTCCTGGGACTCCCGCCGCCGCCCGTACTTGAGCACGTACAGCCGATTGGCGGTGAAGGCCAGCACGGCCGCCGTCAACAGGTGCATGGCCCCGCCCCACACGTCCGCGTGGATCACCATGGCCAGGAAGCCGGCCAGCACGGTGGCGCCGCCGGCCGTCACCAGCAGGCGCAGCCGCTCAAGAATGCCGTACGCAATCAGCGTCCCGCCCAGCACCAACCACGGGCCGCAGCCGTGCAGAAACGGGAGCAGCGCGCTCACCATCACGCCCGCCACTGAGCCGCCGGCCAGGTACAGATAGTGGTTCCGCGGCGCCAGCCACCACGACGGGCTCCACCACAACCAACCCGCGCTGACCACGGCGGTGAGCAGGGTGCCCGCGGCAAAGGTCGCGGCGGTCGCCCCATTGCCGCGCCCGGCCATCATGCTCACGGCCCCGGCGGTCAGGAACAGCAGCGACAGGCAGAGGACGGGGAGCCAGTTATTGCCAATGTGGCGCTGGCGCATCACCCCTCCGTTCCCTGCCATGTAGTCGTGGATCGCTGCCCGGGCGCGATCAAACCGCAGGGAACAGCAACGGCAACCATTGCCATTCCTAATCGTTAGATTACCGCGCCGCCGCGACACTTTTGCGCCCGAGGGCCCAACAGCGCACACCGTGGCTTTGGCCGGGCGAAAATGTCGGCCCGGTGCGGCATGATGGAGCGGTGCACGCAAAGTTGAATCCGGACCCCCTGAGCCTGTTCGCGGCGCCCACCCGCGAATGGTTTCTCGGTGCATTCGGGGCCCCCACCCCGGCCCAGTCGGGGGCCTGGGAGGCCATTGCCGGGGGCGCACATTCCCTGGTGGTGGCGCCCACCGGCTCCGGCAAGACCCTCGCGGCATTCCTGTGGGCCCTGGACGGCCTCGCCGCCGGTGAGCGGACGACGCCGGCGGCGGCCGGGACCGTTACAGGCGACGCGCCCGCCGCCGGGTCCGCGACCGGGACCGAGGCGGCGGCCGGGACCCGGGTCCTGTACATCTCACCGCTGAAGGCGCTGGGCGTCGATGTGGAACGCAATCTGCGTGCGCCGTTGATCGGCATCACCCAAACCGCCAAGCGCCTGGGACTGCCGGCCCCGCACATCAGCGTTGGCGTGCGGTCCGGGGACACCCCGGCCAGCGAACGCCGCCGGCTGCTCAGCCATCCGCCGGACATCCTGATCACCACGCCCGAGTCCCTGTTCCTCATGCTCACCTCCAAGGCCCGGGAGACGCTCTCCGAGGTGCGCACCGTGATCGTCGACGAGGTCCACGCCGTGGCCGGCACCAAACGCGGCGCCCACCTGGCCGTTTCCCTGGAGCGGCTGGACGCGCTGCTCGCCACGCCCGCCCAGCGGATCGGCCTCTCCGCCACGGTGGAACCGCGCGAAACCGTGGCCCGGTTCCTGGGCGGCTCGGCCCCCGTGACCATCGTTGCCCCGGCCAGCACCAAGAACTGGAACCTGGCCGTGACGGTGCCGGTGGAGGACATGACGGAACTGCCGGCCCTGGCCGCCGCGCACAACGGCGGCCCCAACCCGGCGCCCGCCTCCGGCCTGCAGCCCAACGCCTCCATCTGGCCGCATGTGGAGGAGAAGATCGTCGACCATGTGCTGGCCAACAACTCCACCATCGTGTTCGCCAACTCCCGCCGCCTGGCCGAACGGCTCACCGGGCGCCTGAACGAGATCTACCTCGAACGGCTCGAACTCGCCGCCACGCCGACCACCCCGGACGACGCCGTTGCCGCCACCGCGGAACCGTGGCGGACCGCCGCGTTCCCGGCCCCGCCGGCCCGGCTGCCGGCCGAGCTGATGGCCCAGGCCGGCTCCGTGGCGGGGGCGGCAAACGTGCTGGCAAAGGCCCACCACGGCTCCGTGTCCAAGGAGCAGCGGGCGCTCATCGAGGATGACTTGAAGTCCGGGCGGCTGCGCTGTGTGGTGGCCACCTCCAGCCTGGAGCTCGGCATCGACATGGGCGCCGTGGACCTGGTCATCCAGGTGGAATCCCCGCCGTCGGTGGCCAGCGGCCTGCAGCGGGTGGGCCGGGCCGGGCACCAGGTGGGCGAGATCTCCCAGGGCGTCCTGTTTCCCAAGCACCGGGCGGATCTGCTGCACTCCGCCGTCACGGTCGAGCGCATGCTGGCCGGGCAGATCGAGCCGCTGTTCATCCCGGCCAACCCGCTGGACATCCTGGCCCAGCAAACCGTCGCCGCCACGGCGCTGGGCGGCATCGACGTCGACGACTGGTTTGAGACCGTCCGGCGCAGCGCCCCGTTTGCCGCGCTCCCCCGCTCGGCGTACGACGCCACGCTGGATCTGCTGGCCGGGCGCTACCCATCGGATGAGTTTGCCGAGCTGCGCCCGCGCATCATCTGGGACCGGACGGGCGGGATCATCACCGGCCGGCCCGGCGCCCAGCGGCTGGCCGTCACCTCGGGCGGGACCATCCCGGACCGGGGGCTGTTCGGCGTGTTCATCGTGGGCTCCGACGGCCCGGGCGCGGGGGTTTCGCCGGGCGCGGCCACCGCCAAGGGCGGGCGCCGGGTGGGTGAGCTCGACGAGGAGATGGTGTACGAGTCCCGGGTGGGCGACGTCTTTGCCCTGGGCGCCACGAGCTGGAAGATCGAGGACATCACCTTCGACCGGGTGCTGGTCACCCCGGCGTTCGGCCAGCCCGGCAAGCTGCCGTTCTGGAAGGGCGACTCCCTGGGCCGCCCCGTGGAGCTGGGCCGGGCGCTGGGTGCGTTCATCCGCGAGCTCAGCGCGGCCCCCCGGGAGGCTGCCCTGGAACGGTGCCGGGCCACCGGGCTGGACAACTGGGCGGCCAACAACCTGCTCGGCTACCTCGACGAGCAAAAGGCCGCCACCTCCCAGGTTCCCGACGACAAGACCCTCATGGTGGAACGCTTCCACGACGAGCTCGGCGACTGGCGCGTGGTCCTGCACAGCCCGTTCGGCATGCCCGTCCATGCCCCGTGGGCCCTGGCCGTCGCCGCCCGGCTGCACGAGCGCTACGGGCTGGACGGCTCCGCCATGGCCTCCGACGACGGCATCGTGCTGCGGGTGCCCATGATGGACGACGAGCCGCCCGGCGCCGAGCTGTTCCTCTTTGACCCCGACGAGCTCGACGGCATCGTCACGGCCGAGGTGGGCGGCTCCGCCCTGTTTGCCAGCCGCTTCCGCGAATGCGCGGCCCGGGCGCTGCTGCTGCCGCGGCAAAATCCGGGCAAGYGCTCGCCGTTGTGGCAGCAGCGCCAGCGCTCGGCCCAGCTGCTGGACGTGGCGCGGAAGTACCCGCAGTTCCCCATCGTCCTGGAGACCGTGCGCGAATGCCTCCAGGACGTCTATGACCTGCCCGCGCTGAAGGACATCGCGGCCGGGATCGGGCGGCGCGAGGTGCGGATCGTGGAAACCACCACGGCGCAGCCGTCGCCGTTCGCCCGCGCGCTGCTGTTCGGCTATGTGGCCAGCTTCCTGTATGAGGGCGACTCGCCGTTGGCCGAGCGCCGCGCCGCCGCCCTGTCCCTGGACCCGGCGCTCCTGGATGAGCTGTTGGGCCGGGCCGAACTGCGCGAGCTCCTGGACCCGCAGGTCATCGCCGCCACGGAGGCCGAGTTGCAGCGCCTTTCCGGCGGCGGCCAAGGCACGGACCGGCGTGCCCGCGGCCTGGAAGGCGTGGCGGACCTGCTGCGGCTGCTCGGCCCGTTGACCGTCGCGGAGGTCACGGACCGGCTGCTCCCGGCCCCGGTGCACGACGACGGGCACGCCCCGGGCGCCGTCGGCCCGCCCTCCGGCCCGCCCACCGAGGCGGCCGCCGGTTTCCTGGCCGGGCTGGTCGCGGCGAACCGTGCCCTGCGGGTGAACATGGCCGGCGAGGCACGCTTTGCGGCGATCGAGGATGCCGCCCGGCTCCGCGATGCGTTGGGCATCCCGCTGCCCATGGGCGTGCCGCTGGCGTTCATCGAACCGGTGGCCGACCCCCTCGGGGACCTGCTGGGCCGCTACGCGCGCACCCACGGGCCCTTCACCGCGGCGGAAGCGGCGGCGCGGCTGGGACTGGGCGTCGCCGTCGTCCATTCCGGGCTGGCACGGCTGGCGGCGGACAAGCGGGTCTCCGAAGGCGAGTTCCGGCCCATCCCCGCCAGCTCCCCCCGCCCGCTCGCCGCGGGCCCGGGCCGTGAACCGGGCGGCGCCGAATGGTGCGACGTCGAGGTGCTGCGGCGGCTGCGCCGGCGGTCCCTGGCCGCGCTGCGGGCCGAGGTGGAGCCCGTGGACGCGGCCACCTTTGGCCGGTTCCTGCCCGCCTGGCAGCACGTGTCCGGCGCATCGGGGGCGCCGGCGCTGCGCGGCCTGGACGGGCTGCTGACCGTGGTCGACCAGCTGGCCGGGGCGCCGATTCCGGCCTCGGCGTGGGAGCCGCTGGTGCTGGCCCAGCGCGTGGCCGACTACAAACCGGCCATGCTCGACGAGCTGACCGCCACGGGCGAGGTGGTCGTCTCCGGCGCCGGCGCGCTGGGCGGCAATGACGGCTGGCTGAGCCTGCACCTGGCCGAATCCGCCGGGCTCACGCTCACCCCCGCGCCCGACTTTGCGCCCACCGGATTCCAGCAGCGGCTGCTGGACGGGCTGGCCGGCGGCGGCGCGTACTTCTTCCACCAACTGCGGGAGCTCGCGGCCGACGGCCCGGACCTGGTGCCGTCCGACGACGAGCTCAGCGCCGCGTTGTGGGAGCTGGTGTGGTCCGGGCGGATCACCAACGACACGTTCGCCCCGGTCCGGGCGCTACTCGCCGGCGGCCACACGGCGCACCGGCAGCGGCCCGAGCCGGCGCGGCTGCGGCCCGCGCGGGCCGGGCGCTACGGCAGGCTGCCGGGCCGGGCCGGGACCGCAGTGCGCGGCGCCCCGCCCGTGGGCGCGGGGCGGTGGAGCGCGCTACCGGCGGCCGAGGAACACACCACGGTGCGCAGCCACGCCCTCGCGGAGCTGTTCCTGGACCGGTACGGGGTGGTGACGCGCGGCTCCGTCATGAACGTTCCCGGCGGGTTCGCGCTGATGTACAAGGTGCTGGCGCGGCTGGAGGAAACGGGCAAGTGCCGGCGCGGGTACTTCATCGAGCATCTGGGGGCCGCCCAGTTCGCCGTGCCCGCCACGGTTGACCGGCTGCGCACCTTCAGCGAGGACGCCGCCTTGAATCCGCGCCCCCCGCAGGCCCTGGCGCTGGCCGCCACCGACCCCGCCAATCCCTACGGCGCGGCGCTGGCCTGGCCGCCGCTGGAGTCCGGCCACCGCCCGGGCCGGAAGGCCGGCGCGCTGGTGGTCATGGTCGACGGCGCCCTGGTCCTGTATGTGGAACGCGGCGGCAAGACGCTGCTGTGCTTCAGCGCGGACGACGCCGTGGTGTCCCTGGCTGCCGGGACACTGGTGCAGGTGGTCCGGCGCGGCGGCGTGGACAAGCTGGCCATGGAAAAGGTCAATGGCGCCGACATCCTGGACACGCCCCTGGCCGCGGCGCTGCTGGCCGCCGGTGCGTATTCCACGCCCCGCGGGGTGCGGATCCGTGCCTGAGGGCGACACCGTCTGGCGGCAGGCCCGGAACCTGGACGCCGCGCTGCGCGGGCGGGCGCTGACCGGGTGCGACTTTCGCGTGCCCGCGCTGGCCACCGTGGATTTCACCGGCCGGGTGGTGGCCTCGGTCCGCTCGCGCGGCAAGCACCTGCTCATGGCCGTCCACGAGCCCGCCGCGGCCTCGCCCGGGCACGTCATCCATTCCCACTTGGCCATGGAGGGGACCTGGGACATCTACCCCGCCGGTCCGGGCCGTGACCCTCGCTGGCGGCGCCCGGCCCACACGGCGCGGGCCGTGCTGCGCACGGAAGACGCCGTCGTCGTCGGCTATTCCCTGGGCACGCTGGAAGTGTGGACGGACGCGGAGGCGGGGCACGCCCTGGACCATCTAGGGCCGGACCTGCTCGGACCGGACTGGGATGCGCGGGAGGCGCTGCGCCGGCTCACCGCCGGCCCGGACCGGCCGGTGGGACTGGCCCTGCTGGACCAGCGGAACCTGGCCGGGATCGGCAATATCTACCGCAACGAGCTGTGCTTCCTGGGCCGCGTGCACCCGGAAACGCCCGTGGCCGGGGTGCCGGAACTGCCGCGGCTGGTGGAGCTGGCGAAGCGGCTGCTGGAGGCCAACAAGGACAGGCCCGGGCGCAGCACCACGGGCGGACCGGCCCGCGGCGACGCCGCCGTGTGGGTCTACGGCCTCGCCGGCCGGCCCTGCAAGCGCTGCGGCACCCTGATCCGGCACGGAAAACTGGCCGATCCAACCACCCCCACGCACGCCGCCCGGGACATCTACTTTTGCCCGCGCTGCCAGCCCGGGCCGTGACCGCGTCGGGCCGTGACCGCCGTCGGGGCACCGCGGCTCAGGGCGCGGGCGTCCCGGCCGGACCGGGCACGGCCGCCCGGACCGGACCTGCCGGCGCGGGGGCGCGCAGGAAGGCGGAGAGGAGCAGGGCGACCGCCGGCAGCCCGACCAGCGCCATGAGGGTGAAGTGCAGGCCCCGGGCATCGGCGAGGGTGCCGAGCACGGGGGTGAACAGCCCGCCCACGGTGACCGCCAGGCCCACCGTGACGCCGCTCGCCGTGCCCACCCGGTTGGGCAGGTAGTTCTGCCCCAGGATGACAAAGACGCTAAAGGGCACGAAGATGCCGATCCCGGTCAGCACGACAAAGACCAGCGCGACGCGCCAGTCCGGGGCCAGGACCAGCCCCACCATGGCGGGGATGCAGAAGGCGAAACCGTAGCGGATGACGACCATCGACCCGAAGCGGTCCGCGAGCCCGCCGCCCAGCAGCGTCCCGCACGCGCCGGCCGCCAGGAACGCGGTCAGGGCGGCCCCGCCAATCTCCGCCGACGTGCCCAGCTCGTGGATGAAGTACAGGGCGAGAAAGGAGCTCAACCCGAAAAAGACGATGGACCGCACCATGACGATGGTGGTCAGCTTCAGGAATTCCGGCCAGTTGTCCCGGCCCGAGGGCATGGTGGCCGGGCGGCGGGCACCCACGGGGCCATCGAGCACCGGGCCGAGCCGCTTCGCCAGGATCAACGCCATGACAATTGCGGGGAGCACCAACAAGGCGGTGCCCCGCAGGCCCAACCACAGCAGCACGGGCGTCGCCGCCAAGGTCCCGAGCGCGAACCCCACGTTGCCGCCCAGGGCAAAGATACTCATGCCGCGGTTGCTGTTGCCCGCGGCCCGGCGCGCGGCGCTGGCGGCGGACGGGTGGAAGGCCGCGATGCCGAGCCCGGAGATGGCGATCATCACCCAGGTGAGCGCATACCCGGGAAACAGGCCCGCGACGCCGACGCCGAGCGCCGCCGTCGCCATGCCGGCCGGGATCAGCCAGCGCCGGGGCTTGCGGTCGGTCCACACGCCGAAGGCGGGTTGGACGACGGAGGAGAGCATGGTCGCGGCCAGGGTCAACCCGGCCACGGCCGCATAGCTGTAGTGGCGTTCGGAGACCAGGAACGGGAGCATGGCCGGCACCACGCCCTGGTAGAAGTCGTCAACCATGTGCGCGGAGGACATCATCGCCACACCGCGCCGATTCACGAAGCCACCACCGTCCTTGCCCTGTCGATCCTTGCCTAATAGGTTCGGCATCCCCGGACCCCTGTCATGACATTACCCCAGCGGCCGGCAGGTACCCTTGAAGGGTGATGAAATCTCCCCTTCCCGTGCGCAACGGGGTCAACGCGACCCGCATGAGGATGCCGGAAGAGGGGCCCTGGGCCACGGCCATGGAGTACGTGCTGGACAGGTTCAACCACGTCGACCCGGCCGGCATTGTGGACCGTTTTGTCCGCGGCGAGGTCAAGGCACTTGGCGGCGAGACGGTCACCCCGGACACGCCGTTGAGCGAGCACGTCTTTATTTGGTACTACCGCGAACTGCCGGTGGAGGACCGCCTGCCGGTGGAGCTGTCCGTCCTGCACCAGGACGACAACCTGGTGGTCGTGGACAAGCCGCATTTCTTGCCCACCACCCCCGGCGGCATGTACGTGCAGGAATCCGCGCTGGTGCGCCTGCGCGTGCTGCTGGACCTGCCGGAGCTGGTGCCGATCCACCGGCTGGACCGCATGACGGCGGGCGTGCTGCTTTTTTCCGCCAACCCGGACACGCGCGGCAAGTACCAGCTGCTCTTTGAAAAGCGGCGCATCCGCAAGACCTACCGGGCCGTGGCGCCCGTCCGGGCGGACCTCGCTTTTCCGCTGGTGGTGCGCAGCCGCATGATCAAGTCGCGCACGTACCTGCTGGCCGAGGAAGTGACCGGCGAACCCAATGCCGAGACCCGGATCGAGCTGCTGGAGACGCGCACGGATCCGGCCACCGGCGACACGCTGGGCCTGTACGACCTCCAGCCGCTCACCGGCAAGACCCACCAGCTGCGCGTCCACCTGGCCGCGCAGGGCATCGGCATCCTCAACGACCCGTTCTACCCGATCCTGCGGGAGCAGGCCCCGGACGACTACACGAAACCGCTGCAGCTGCTGGCGCACAGCATCGCCTTCACCGACCCGCTCACGGGAGAACCGGCGTCGTACTCCTCCCGGCTGGCCCTCGCCGCCTTCCCCCACACGAACTAACTGCCCGGACTAACGCGCACGACCCGGACTTACGCGCACCGCACGAACTGACCCGCAAACGATGTCGAAAAATGACGAAAAATCGCTCATTTTCGACATCTATTGCGGGTCACTTCGTGGGGGCGGGGCGGTCAGAGGGGGAGCCACTTGCCGGCCGAACGGCGGAACGTGCGCAGCGCACCGGTCGTGGCCACCGTCTCCACGCCGTGCCGCAGGGACGCGGCGGCGTCGCGGGCGAGGCGGTTCTCGGCGTCGAACTCGCTCGCCTCCACCATGAACCGCACGGTGATCCGCGGCACGCCGGCCACGACGTCGAGCTGGTTCGCCTCCACCACATGGGCCGCACCGACCACCGCCACGGCCATGTCCATGACTTCCGCGGGGGCATGGCCGGGGCGCAGCCCGGTGACCTGGATGGTGGCGCGAAAAGAGGGCATTGCCCCATCTTAACGGGTCCGCGCTAGCCCGTGTTGCGCAGGCCGGCGGCGACGCCGTTGATGGTGATCAGCACGGCCCGCTGCAGCCGGTCGTCCACGGCCGTGCGGGTGGTATCGGCCGCGCGAACGCGGCGCAGCAGCTCCACCTGCAGGTAGGAGATCGGATCGAGGTATTGGTCGCGGACGGTCAGGGAGCGCTTGAGCTGCGGCTGGTTGTCCAACAGGTCCCGTTCGCCGGTGAGCAGCCGGATCTCGGCCACGGTGAGGTCGTGCTCGGCCCGGATGGTGGCAAAAACGTGCTGCAGCGGCGCCGGAACGAGCGTCCCGACATAGTGGGCGGCGATGTCCAGATCCGTTTTGGCCAACGTCATTTCCACGTTGGAGATCACGGAGCTGAAGAACTTCCACTGTGCCAGCATCTCCGCCAGCTCGGCGCCGCGACCGGCCTCGCGGGCCGCCCGCAGGCCCGAGCCCACGCCAAACCAGCCCGGGACGATCTGCCGCGACTGCGTCCAGCCAAACACCCAGGCGATCGCGCGCAACCCGCCGAGCCGGGGCCCGGCGTCGGGGTCGCCGGCCCGCCCGTCGGTCGGGCCGATGTTCAGCCCGCCGAGCTGCTGGACCGGAGTGGAGGCCAGGAAGTAGGCCGGCAGGTCGTCGTCGTCAATCAACGTCCGGTAGGCGCCGAACGCGGCGCCGGAGATGATCTCCATGACCTCCCCGAAACGGACCAGGTCATCCTCGGAGTGGCGCGGCGTCCGGTGCAGCGCCGAGCCCTGCATGACGGCGGCGAGCGAGAGCTCCAGGTTTTCCCGCGCCAGCTCCGGCAGCGAGTACTTGTCCGAGATGACCTCGCCCTGCTCGGTAAACTTGATGGCGCCCTCGAGCACGCCGTTGGGCTGGGCCAGGATCGCGTCGTAGGTGGGCCCGCCGCCGCGCCCCACGGACCCGCCGCGGCCGTGGAACAGCCGCACGCTGACACCGTGCTTCACGGCCACGTCGCGTAGCTTGCGCTGCGTCTTTTGAATCTCCCACTGGCTGGTCATGACCCCGGATTCCATGTTGGAGTCCGAGTACCCGAGCATGACCTCCTGGACGTTCCCGCGCAGCCGCACCAGCTCGCGGTAGGAGGGGTCGGAGAGCAGCTGGTCCACGATGTCCGCGGACGCGCGCAGCTCATCCATGGCCTCGAGCAGCGGCGCGAAGCCGATCTTGGCATACCGGCTCGGGCCCGTGAGCTGGACGAGCCCGGCCTCCCGGGCCAGCACGGCCGCGGCCAGGACGTCATCGGCGCCGCGGGTCATGGAGATGATGTAGGTTTCCACGACGTTTGGCCCGTAGGTGCGCAGGGCCCGCCGCACCACCCGGAAGACGTCGTAGGTGGCGTTCGCGGCGCCGTCGAGCCTGATCGGGTGCCCGGACAGGGGGCGGCGGCTGGCCAGCTCGGCGCCGAGGACCTTTAGCCGCCCGGCCCGGTCCAGTTCGGCATACGGGACGAGCAGCTCCCCCACGCGGTCCAGCAACTGCCCGACGGCGGCGTGGTGGTGGTCGGCCCGCTCGCGGATGTCCAGGGTCGCCAGGTGCAGGCCGAAGGAGGAGACCAGCCGGCGCGCCGAGGCGAGGGCGCCGTCGGCCACCAAGGCGGCGGAGTTGTTGCGCAGCGAGGTCTCCATCAGGGCCAGGTCCGCGCTGAGCTCGGCCGCGGCCCGGTAGTCCCGGCCCGGCTCATGGTAGCCGTCCGCCGCGACGCGCCGGCGGGTGTTGAGCAGTTTCGCCTTGATGCAGGTGAGCTTGAGCCGGTAGGGCTCGGCGGCGTTTAGCTCCAGCACGCGCGGGTCCAGGCCCGGCAGGTTCGCCAGGTCCGTCCTGATGGACTCCATCAGGGCAGGGTCCGCGCCGTAGAGGGAACTGGAGTTGGAGAGCACGGAGAGCAGTTCATCGATCAGTGCGATGCCAATCTTGACGGCGTTGTGGTTCTGCAGGATCAACACCTCGCGCGTGATCGCCGGGGTGACGTGCGGATTGCCGTCCCGGTCCCCGCCGATCCAGGAGCCAAAGCGCAGCGGCGCCGCGTCGGCCGGGAGCACGATGCCATGCCCGGCCAGCAGCTCACCGAGCTCGGTGAGCACCTCCGGCAGGGCGTCGGTGAGGATGTGGCTCAGGTAGTACATGGCGTTGCGGGCCTCATCCAGGGGCGTGGGACGGACCTTGCGGAGCTCGTCCGTCTGCCACATCTGGTCGATGATCTCGGCCAGCTTGCGGTCCTGGCGGCGGCGCAAGCTGGTGCCCTCCTCCGTCGGTGTGGCCAAAATGTCGGAGAGCTTGCGGATCTTATCCAACACGGACCGGCGCGAGGCCTCCGTGGGATGGGCGGTGAAGATGGGCCGAACGTCCAGGTCCCTGACCACCTGCCGGAGCGCCTCCGTGCCGGCCTGCTCGGCGATTTCGGTGACGGCCCGGGCCAGCCAGCCGTCCCGTGCGGGGCGGGTGCGCAGGCTGCGGACCCGGTGCACCTGCTCGGCCGCGTTGGCGAGGTGGAAATAAAACGCAAAGGCCCGGACCAGGTCGGTCGCCTGCTCCAGCGGCAGGGAGGCGAGGACCTCGCGGACCTGTTCGGCGACGTCGTTGGCGCTCCACGGGCCGGTACCGCTCTCCCCGCGCGCCGCCTCCTTGGATTCCTTGGTCAGCAGGCGCACCTGTTCCACCAGGGCCAGCAGTTCGGGGCCGTGCTGGCGGACCAGGGATTCGCCGAGCAGGGTGCTGACCCGGCGGACGTCGCGGCGCAGGTCGGTGTCCTCGGCCGGGTCCTCGCCGGTGCCCGCCCGGGCGGTGGCCAGTTCCGGGGTCATGAGCCGGCCCGGGCCGCCGCGTAGGCCGCATGGACCTTTTCCCAGCACGGGTAGAAATCGTCCCACCAGTGCGGCCAGTCCACGCTCTTGCCGTCCAGGGCCTCCTGCAGGTGGTCGAGGTGGACGTGCCAGCCGGCGAGCGACATCAGGACCATTTCCTCGGGGACGGAAATAATGTTGGTGAACACCAGGCGGGTCTTCCCGGTGAGGGCGGTGAGTTCGGCCCGGATGATCCCATGCATGGCGTTGGTGATCTCCAGGACGCGCGGTTCGGCGGCCTCCACCACGTGCCCGTTCCACCAGTCCAAATCCGTCCCGTGTCCCAGGTCCTTGACGTTGAGCCACTTCAAGTCGAAGCTGGACCCCGTGCGCGCGGCGCCGCGCACCATGGCCCACCACCGGATGGTCTGCTCCGGGTCGGTCAGCATGGCCCACACGGTTTCCCGGGCCGCCGCGTAGTCCCGGGTGAAGGTCAGTTTGACGCGGTCCCCGTCCAGGGTCTCCACGGTGCCCAGGCCAAACCGGGTCATGTCCTTGTTCAGGTGAGTGTTTGCCGCCATCCGTCCATTGTTCCACCTCGGCTCGCGAACGGACGCGGCCGTGCCGTGGAGCCTGCCCACCCCCGCCCGCCGCCTGTCCGCCGCTCACGACCCGGAATATGCGCCCCGCCGCAGCCGTTGTGCCTAGCGAAAGAATTAGGCGCCACAATTGTCGGCGGCGCACCGCGTTTTAGGAGCAGCATGACCACGCAAACCTCAGAACTCAACCGCCTCACCGAACGCTGGGACCGCTTCCGCACCGGCCGCAATGCCGCGCTCGCCGCCGATCACGGCTGGCTGACGCTCACCTCCTTCCAGTGGCTGCCCGCGGAGCCCTCCGTCCTGGACGGGGTGCCCGGGCTGTGGAGCACCGACGGCACGACGGCGTCCCTCACCGCCGGCGCCGACGACCAGCTCACGCTGGTGGCGGGCGGGGAGCCGGTGACCGGCACCATCACCGCCGCCCTGGCGGATGAGGAGTCCCTCATGTGGGTGCGCTCCGGCACCGTGGTCATTGAATTGGGCATGCGCGCCAACCGGTACATGATCCGCACCCGCGACTCCCAGGCACCCGCGCGGACCGACTTCCACGGCGTGCCGGTCTTCGACTTCAACCCGTCCCTGGTGGCCGAGGGCACGTTTGAGCCGTACGCCGCGCCGCGCCGCGTCGAGATCGTCACCGCCAACCCGGAGGTTCCCGGCGTCGCCGTGCTGGTGGGCGACGTCGTCTTTGAGCTCGGCGGCACCACGTACCGGCTCGCAGCCGAGGAGGGGGCCCTGGGCTCGCTCCTGGTCACGTTCTTTGACGAGACCAACAACGTCACCAGCTCCCACTGGCGCAAGCTGGAGCTGACCCGGCCGCGCCCGGACGGCACCGTGGTGGTGGACTTCAACCGCACCATCAACTACCCCAGCGCGTTCACCGACTTCGGCACCTGCCCGGCCCCGGTGGACGGCAACCGGATCGGCGTCCCCATCGAGGCTGGCGAGCGCAACCCTCGTTGAACTGACAGCTCCCGCGGGTGTGCACCCACGGGAGCTGTCAGTTCAACTAGACGATCGCCGAAACGCCCGTGATGGCCCGGCCGGCGATGAGCGTGTTGACCTCGTGGGTGCCCTCGTACGTGTAGATGGCCTCGGCGTCGGCAAAGATCTTGGCCATCCCGTAGTCGGTGACGATGCCGTTGCCGCCCAGGATGGAGCGTCCCATGGCCACGGTCTCGCGCATGGCGGCAGTGGTGTGCGCCTTGGCCAGGGCCACCTGGGCCATGGTGGCGTCGGCGTCCCCGCCGCGATCCTGCAGCCCGGCGATCCGGACCATCATGGCCAGCGAGGCGGTGGCGTTGCCCAGCATCTTCACCAGCTGCCCCTGGATGAGCTGGAAGGACGCGAGCGGCTTGCCGAACTGCGGGCGTTCAAGCGCATAGGCGCGGGCGACGTCGAACGCGGCCAGTTGCTGCCCCACCGCCTGCCAGGCCACCGAGATTCGCGAACCCCGCAGCAGCGTGTTGGTGTCGCGGAAGGAGCCGATCCCGGCGAACCGGTCCCGCTCCAGGACCTGCACCCCGTCCAGCACGATGTGCGCGTTTTGCACCGTGCGCAGCGCGATCTTGTGCTCGATCTTGGTCCGCGTCACCCCAGGCAGCGACGCGTCCAGGATGAACCCGCGCACCTCTCCGGTCTCGGCGTCCCTGGCCCACATCAGCATGTGGTCGCAAAACGTCCCGTTGCCGATCCACCGCTTGGCGCCGTTCAAGACCCAGTGGGTGCCGCCGTCGTCCTGGACCCTCAAGGCGGTGGTGACCATGCCGCCGGCCACGTCGCTGCCGTGATCCGGCTCGGTCAGGGCAAAGGCGCCGGTGGTGCGCAGGGCGATGGCGTCCGGGAGCAGCCGCGCCTTTTGCTCCTCCGAGCCGAAGTCGTAGAGGGCCTGGACGAAGAGGTCGTGGTGGACCAGGAAGAACGTGGCCAGCGACGTGTCCGTGCGCGTCATCTCCGCCACCACGAGCCCCGTGAACAGGTGGCTGTACTTGCGCCGGTCCGGCGCCGCGAGGTGGAGCGCGGCGATCTTGGGCAGGATGTGCGCCGGGAAATCGGCGTCATTCCACCAGGTGGTGGCGTACGGGGCAACCTCCGCGGCCAGGAACTCTCGCAGCTGCGCCAGCTTGGCGCTTTCGGCATCGCTGAGCAGGGACTCATAGTCGTAAAAGTCGGCGGCGGGCAGGGGACTTGGCATGCGATGCTCCAAAAGTGGGTGATGGGGTTCAGGGGCGGGGCAGGCGGCCTATTTCGGCTGCATACGGATGGCGCCGTCCAGCCGGATGGTCTCCCCGTTGAGCATGGCGTTGGCGACGATGTGCTCCACCAGCGCGGCATACTCCGCCGGCTTGCCCAGGCGCGACGGGTGCGGCACCTGCTGCCCCAGCGAATCCTGCGCGGCCTGCGGCAGCCCGGCCAGCATGGGCGTTTCGAAAATGCCCGGGGCAATGGTCACCACCCGGATCAGCGAGCGGGCCAGTTCGCGCGCCAGCGGCAGGGTCATGGCGGCCACGGCGCCCTTGGACGCGGCGTAGGCCGGCTGGCCGATCTGCCCGTCAAAGGCCGCCACCGACGCCGTGTTCACGATGACGCCGCGCTCGGGGCCAAATTCGCCGGCCAGGGGCTCGGCGGCCGCCATGGCCTCGGCGCACAGCCGGACCACGTTGAACGTGYCGATCAGGTTGATCTGGACCACCCGGCTGAACTGTTCCAGCGGCAGCACGCCCTCGCGCCCGAGCACCTTTCCCGGCGTCGCAATGCCGGCGCAGTTGACCACGATCCGCAGCGTTCCGAGCCCGGCTGCGGCGGCGACGGCGGCGCGCACCTGGTCCTCGTTGGTCACGTCGGCGGCGACAAAGACGGCCCGCTCCCCCAGTTCAGCGGCCAGTGTGGCGCCAAGTTCCCCCGCCGGGGCGTGCGGCAGATCGACCAGCACGACGCCGGCCCCAGCGGCATGCAGCCGTCGCGCCGTTGCGGCGCCCAGGCCCGACGCGCCGCCGGTGATCAGTGCGACGGTGCCAGTATTGGAAAGTTCCATGTTTCCTCCTCGTTGAGGTCTGCCGGTGCCGTGATGCCGACCCGTGAAAACTGCGTTAATGAATACTAACTGAAAATGTACCGCGTCGGCAGGAGGTGCCGCCTTCCTGCCAAACAGTACGCTTGAGTTCATGAGCGGTGACGGCGGGGACCCTATGGGCGCCGGGGCGGGCGCCGGGGCCTCGGCGGGCGCCGACCCGGCCGGCTGGGCCGGGCTCGCGGAGCGGGCGGCGGACTCCGTGAACACACGGTTCGGCCACCGCCTGCTGGGGCTGCCCGGGACGTGGCTGGGCGCCGTCGCCGTCCCGGCCGCCCGCCGCCCCCTGCCCTGGTCACAGTGGCACTACTGGTGGCAGGGGCACTACCTGGACGCCGTGGTGGACTCCGGTTTCCGCGCCCTGGACGCGGCCGACCGGCCGGCGGCACGGGATGCGCTCCGGCTGGCCCGCCACCTCCTGCGCGGCATCCTGCTCCGCAACGGCGGCCGCTTCCCCAACTACTTTTACGACGACATGGCCTGGCTGGCGCTTGCGGCCGGACGGTTGAGCGCGCTGTCGCTGCGCCTGACCGGGGCGCCCAGCCCGTCCGGGGAGCGGGCGGCACGCGCGCTCACCCGGCAGCTGGTGGGCGGGCACGACGACGTGTTGGGCGGCGGGATCCACTGGTCGCGGAAGCGGGACTACAAGAACACGCCGGCCAACGGCCCCGCGGCCCTGCACTTCGCCCGCATCGGCGACCAGTCCCGCGCGCGAGCCCTGGTCGATTGGCTGCACGCCGAGCTCTTCGACCCGGAGCTGGGGCTCTACCTAGATGGCATCCACCCTTCGGCCACCGGCCGCGACGTCGAACGCACCGTTTACACCTACAACCAAGGCCCCATTCTGGCCGCGCTCTTGGAGCTGGACCACCCGCGCTACGTGGACCGGGCGGCGGGACTGATCGACGCCGTCGCCCGCCACCTCACGGTCCCGGCCGGGGCCGGCGGGGCGGGGGCAGGTCCGGCGCCGGCCGCCCGGCCGCTGCGGCGCGAAC